>JAATGG010000118.1 GCA_015654835.1 Terriglobales bacterium | reverse complement strand
GCAGTGGCCGCGGACGGCAAATCGAGTGACGGCGTCGGTGTGACAACCGCGATTCCTCGCGCGTGGCTGTTGAATTCCATGGGGTTAACGCTGGCAGCGGAGAAACCGCTGGGCGTGGCCGTGGTATTTTTGCCCGCGGAAGACGCGGCGCAGCGGGCACAGATCGAGGCCTCGCTGGCGGCACGGAATCTGGATGTGCTGGCGTGGCGCGCCGTGCCGGTGCGGCCGGAAGTACTGGGTGAAATTGCGGATGCAACGCGCCCGGCGATCTGGCATGTTTTGATTACTTCGGAAGATGCAGACTGCTTTGACCGGCGGCTTTACCTGGCACGCAAAGAGTTTGAGCGCTCGGGGCTGCCTGGCTATATTACGAGCATTTCGTCGAACACGATTATTTACAAGGCGATGTGCGCAGGGCGGCTGCTGGCCGCGTTCTATCCGGACCTTGCCGACCCGGACTATACGACTCCGTTTGCGTTGTTTCACCAGCGTTATGCGACGAACGTGTTGCCCTCGTGGGATCGTGCGCAGCCGTTTCGGACGATTGCGCATAATGGCGAGATCAACACGATCTGGGGCAACCGGGCGCGCATGGATGCCCGTGCCGCTTCGTTGCCGCTGGAGTTCTATCCGGTGTTTACCGAGGATGGGTCGGACTCGACTTCGCTTGATGAGATTGTGGAGTTGCTGGCGCAGAATGGCCGCACGGTCGCCGAAGCGGTTCGCATGATGCTGCCGCCGGCGAATCTGGACGGCCGGTCGTCATTTTTGCAGTACAGCGGAGACTGCATGGAGCCTTGGGACGGACCTGCGGCGCTGGCCTTTACAGACGGCAGGCAGGTGGGCGCGATTCTCGACCGGAACGGGCTGCGGCCTTGTCGATTTGCGGTGGACGACAAGGGATTGGTTGTTGCCGGTTCCGAGGCCGGCCTGGTGGATATGGACCCGGCTTCGATTGTGCATAGCGGGCGGCTTGGTCCGGGGCAGATGATCGTGGCCGACCTCGATCTTCACCGCTTTTTCGAGAACGACGAAATTCTGCGGATCTTCGATCAGAAGCGGCACTATCAGGATTTGATCCAGGCAGATACTCCGCTCGAAGTGGCGGCTGAGCCGCCAGTCCCGCTGGACCCGGTGGAATTGAACCGGTTGCAGCTTCGCTTTGGGTTTACGCGCGAAGATGTGCGCATGATTCTGGCTCCCATGGCGGTGGAGGGCAAGGACGCGGTGTGGTCGATGGGCGACGATACGCCGCTGGCGCCATTGGCGCGTGCGCCGCGTCCACTCTATGCCTTTTTTCGGCAGCGATTTGCGCAGGTCACGAATCCGCCGATCGATCCGCTACGCGAAGCGGTGGTGATCAAGATGCATACCCGTCTGGGACCGTGGCCGCACATTTTGGAACTGCGCGAGCCGCTGCCGGGATTGTCGTTGCAATCGCCGCTCTTGTCGCTGGTGCAGTTGGATGCACTGAAAAACCGCAAGCACGCGCAGGCCGCAGCGATGCCCCATGCAGTATTGGATTGCCTGTATGCGCCGAACTCCACGCTGGAGGCCGCGGTCGAAGACCTGTCGCTGCGTGCGGTGGACCTGGTGGCGGGCGGGGCGGCTTTGCTGCTACTGACCGACCGGGGAGCCTCCGCGGCGGCGTTGCCGGTTCCGATGGCAATGGCGACCGGGGCGGTGCACAATGCGCTGACCGAGGCGGGGGTGCGGGCCGAAGTCGGCTTGGCGGTTGAGGCAGGAGACTGCCGCGAGATCCATCATTTGGCGGTGTTGCTTGGACTGGGCGCGGGTGCGGTGTGTCCGTGGCTGGCGCTGGAGACGGCGCGGAATCTGAATCCAGAAGAGGGTGAAGAGAACCTGCTGCACGCGCTGGAACTGGGACTGGCCAAGGTGATGTCGAAGATGGGCATCAGCGTGGTCGATAGCTACCGGAGTGCACATCTGTTTGACGCGATTGGACTTTCTTCCGAGGTGGTGGAGAAGTGCTTTTATGGGGTGCCAACTCCGCTTGGCGGGTGGGGATTCGCCGAGATCGAGGCCTATGTGCGCCAGCTTTGGCGGCAAGAGCCGGCGAGCGAAGAACCGGCGGATGGCGGCGCGGCTGTGGTGCAGGCGACGGCGGTGCGCGACCTGCCCGACTATGGCTTTGTTCGTTTCCGCAAGGCAGATGGGGCGGAGTCCCACTCCTGGCAGCCGCAGACAGTGCGGGCGCTGCAAACGGTTGTCGGGTCAACCAAACAAGGAGCGGGGTTGGCGCTTTCGCCGTTTGCCAGCTTTGCGGCGCAGACGGCGGAGGCGGCGCCCACGAATCTGCGCGATTTGCTGGAGATTCGTCCGGCAGGACCCGAACTGAGCGTGGATCGGGTGGAACCGCCGGGCAGCATTGTGCACACCTTTATTGCGAGCGCCATGTCGTTCGGTTCGTTGTCTCCCGAGGCGCACCAGACTATTACCGAAGCCATGAACCTGTTGGGAGCGCGGTCGAATACGGGCGAAGGCGGCGAAGATCCAGCCGTGTATGCCCCGATTGATGGCGCGCCGTCGCTATTGAACAACAAGATCAAGCAGGTGGCGAGCGCACGGTTCGGCGTGACTGCGGAATACCTCGTTCACGCGGAAGAACTGGAGATCAAGGTAGCGCAAGGCGCGAAGCCGGGCGAGGGCGGTCAACTGCCGGGGCACAAGGTGACTGAATTGATTGCCCGTTTGCGTCACGCGCAGCCGGGCATGACGCTGATTTCGCCGCCTCCGCATCACGACATCTACTCGATTGAGGATTTGGCGCAGCTTATCTGGGACTTGAAGCGTGTGAATCCGCGGGCAGCGGTGGGTGTGAAGCTGGTTTCAAGCTGCGGCGTGGGCACGATTGCTGCCGGGGTAGCCAAGGCATATGCCGACTATATCGTGATCGCGGGACACTCGGGCGGGACGGGGGCTTCTCCGCTGTCGAGCATCAAGTATGCCGGCAATCCGTGGGAACTGGGACTGGCCGAAGCACAGCAGGTGCTGATCCACAATGGATTGCGCGGGCGGGTTCGCCTGCGTACAGACGGCGGCCTGCGTACGGCGCGGGACATTCTGATTGCGGCGTTGCTGGGGGCCGATGAATTTGCGTTCGGCACGTCGGTGCTGGTAGCGCTGGGCTGCGATATGGCGCGCCAGTGTCATTTGAATACCTGTCCGACGGGCATTGCGACGCAGAAGCCGGAACTGCGTGCCAAGTTCCGTGGCAAGCCGGAGCATGTGGTTCGCTTTTTCGATGAGCTTTCCGCCGAGTTGCAGCAGTTGCTGGCCTCGCTGGGGTTGCCTTCGCTGGCTGCGGCGACGGGGCGCACCGACCTGCTGGAGCAGGTGCGCTGGGATGGCGGGTTGGACCTGAAACCGGTGCTTGCGGCTACCACCATCGCCGAGCAGGCCGGGGGAGCGGTGCGCTGGGAGGGTGGGCGCAATGACCGGCCCGAAGAACACGATCCCATCGACGATGCATGGGTGGAGCCGGCGCTGTCGGCATTCAAGGCAGGCTTGCCGTATCGGCTGGAGACCCGGGTGACGAACGAGGACCGTACGCTGGGTGCGCGCCTGGCCGGGCAGTTGGCGCTCTATCACGCGCAGAATCCTGAGGCTTCCGGTTCCGACCTGACATTCAAAATGACAGGCGTGGCGGGGCAGTCGTTCGGGGCCTTTGCGGTGGCGGGCATGACGCTGCAACTCGAAGGCCTGGCCAACGATTTTGTGGGCAAGGGGCTTTGCGGCGGCGAACTGGTGTTGCGCGGGCAGGGGCGGGCCGCGGAGGAAAGCGAAAAGCATACGCTGCTGGGTAATGTGGCGCTTTATGGCGCGACGAGCGGGTCGCTTTTCGCGGCTGGACGCGCGGGCGAGCGGTTCGCGGTTCGCAATTCCGGTGCGCTGGCGACTGTGGAGGGCGTGGGCGATCACGGCTGCGAATACATGACCGGCGGACTGGTGGCGGTGCTGGGCGTAGCCGGTGCGAATTTCGGTGCGGGCATGACCGGCGGGCTGGCGTGGATCTATGACGAGGAAAGCGACTTTCTGGCTAAGAGCCGTTACCACCTTGATTTTTTGCAGCCGGAGATGTGGGACGATCTGGACCATGCCGGGCGTCAGTCGATCCGTGAACTGGTGGAACTGCACGCCTCAAAGACCGCCAGCGTGCGAGGCCACTGGCTGCTGGTCAACTGGGAGAGGGAAGCGAAGAAGTTCGTGCGCCTGACGCCCAAGCCTCAGGTGTAAGAATGCGGGCGTAAGAGCAGGGGGAGGGAGTTCCAGAGACCGTGCAGAATTCCATTCCCCTGTGTCGTAGATCCTACCGACCACGCGCCTCTGCTGATACACTCGCCAATGGCCGCGATGCAGGGATCGCCCGCGGCCCTATGCAGGATCAATGACACCTATCACTTCGATTATCACCATCAATGACCTTTTTCGCCGTGTGTCTGCGGCGGCCAATCCGCGTGCCATTCTTTGGCAGGATGAGTTTGGGCATTGGCAGCCCGTTTCCTCCGACCAGATTTACCAGCGGGTGAGAGCGTTGGCGCAGGCCTTTCTCGGCTGGGGGGTGCAGAAGGGCGACCGCATTGCCCTGGTCAGCGAGAACCGCTGGGAGTGGGCTGTTACCGACTTTGCGACCCTGGGTATCGGCGCGGTGGACGTGCCGATTTATCCTACGCTGACGGGCGAACAGATGGCCGCACTGATCAGCGACGCCGGTTGCCAGATTGCAGTGGTTTCGACGCGTCTGCAGTTCGACAAGCTGAACGCGGTTCGGGGCCAGACATCTCTGGAGCGAATCCTCATTATGGACTCCGCCGTGCCGGTGGAGGGGGCGATTGCCTTCCGCGATGTGGTGGCGGAGGCCGATGCGCGCGGCAGCGAGCGCGATCCTGTTTTCGATGCGCTGGTGCGCAGTGTCGAGCCGAAGGATCTGGCTACGCTTATCTATACCTCCGGCACCACGGGCGAACCCAAGGGCGTGATGTTGACGCATGGCAATATTGCGTCGAACCAGAACCTGGCTGCCGCCGACTTCAGTTTCAACTCGACCGACGCCTGCATCTCGTTTCTGCCTCTTTCGCATATCACCGCCCGGGCGCTGGACTACGTGATGTATTTCAGCGGAGCGCAGGTAGCGTATTGCTCGCAGTTCGACAAGCTGCCACAGGCTATGCGCGAGATCAGGCCGACGGTATTTGTGGGGGTGCCGCGTGTTTACGAGAAGATTCGCCAGGAGGTGGAGCGCCGCGCTGCGCTCTCGCTGGTGAAGAAGCGTATGTTGGCCTGGGCGGTTGGTGTAGGCGTGCGTCACCGCGATGCGGTGTACGGTGGGCAGACGCCGGGTTCGCCATTGTGGAAGCTGGCGCATAAGCTGGTCTATGGCAAGGTGAATGAGGCCTTTGGCGGGCGGGTAAAGACGTTTGTGTCCGGCGGTGCACCGCTGGGGCTCGATACCGCGCGATGGTTTGCTTCGGTAGGGATCGCCGTATGGGAGGGCTATGGCCTGACGGAGACCTCGCCGGTCATTGCACTGAATACACCGGTCAGCCAGCGCATGGGTTCGGTGGGGCAAGCGCTGCCGAATGTGGAGTTGAGAACTGCGGCGGACGGGGAATTGCTGGTGCGCGGGCCGGCGGTGTTCAGCGGCTATTGGAAGAAGCCCGAAGTAAACGCCGAGTGCTTTGATGAGGAAGGCTGGTTTCGCACCGGGGACATTGCTCGTCTGGATGGAGACGGCTTTCTGTATATCACCGACCGCAAGAAGGAATTGCTGAAGACTTCGGGCGGGAAGCTGGTGGCTCCGCAGCCGATTGAGAACAAGCTAAAGACCAACCTGCTGGTGGCGCAAGCAGCTCTGGTGGGAGACCGGCACAAGTTTGTGTGCGCACTACTGTCGCCCAACTTTGCTGCATTGGAAGAATGGGCGCGGCAGCATGGAGTTGAGGCTACATCGCGCGCAGAACTGGTGCGTGACGACCGCGTGCAGACTCTCTACGGAGAAATTGTGCAGCAGGTGAATGGCAGCCTGGCTAACTTCGAGACGCTGAAACGCTTCCGCGTCGTGGCGGAGGAGTGGACGCTGGATTCGGGGGAACTGACGCCATCAATGAAGCTGAAGCGGCGAGTGATTATGGAGCGATACGCGGGGGAGATCGACGCGCTCTACGCGGACGAAGCAACCGCACACGCCGGATAGGCGATGCGAGTCCGCGACGAAGCACAGCGCGCTTGCTCCACATGCTTTGCATGGCACTGAAGAAAGGGGCGCCTCCGGCGCCAACTGCCAATACGCTGCCAAAGAGAATTACGGCGTCGATGCTGACGCGCCCGGCGCTTGACCAATAGGCGTCGGGCTCCAGGTTGAGCCAGAGGGCAAATTCGTCCAAAGTGAGGGCGGCACCGACGCCGTAGCTGACCGACATCAGGCGGCTGAAGAAGATGGAAAAGGGTGAGTGCGAGCGCCCCAGGTCGAGCAGCCAGCCGTAGCCCACCAGCAACAGGATGAGAATGCCCCATACCAAATGGTGAATGTGGAGGCCACGCACCATGACCCATTGAAAGGGGCCGTGATTGTGCAGAATCAGGCTGACCAGGACGCGAATCCCGACAAAGGTAATGAGAAACGAGACCGAGGCAATGAACATGCGGCGCCGCGGGCGGTCAGGAATGGTGGAGCGGATCAGGAATCCAAGCCGGGTCAACTGCAGCAGGACCAGCAGCACAACGACCACGAGGCTGGCGAAGGCCAGCAGCAAGAGCGCTCCGGTTCCGGGCATACCCCTATTGAAACACTTGAGCAGCCTGATCTGCACATGGAAAAAGTGGGGTGGACTCAGCCCTGGACGGTGAGCCCGGTCACGATTTTGCTTTACAGGGCCGGAGTACACTGGTTAGGGCGTCGGGACCGGTCAAGGGACGGACTACGGCGCGCAGTTCGGGGAATTTAATCCCGGGCCGGCCTTCAGCGGCCGCGCGAATTCGATCAGGAGATTGTGCGATGCGAGTTGCTTTGTTGACCGGGGGCGGTGATTGCCCCGGCTTGAATGCGGTGATTTATGCGGCTGTAAAAAAAGGCATCAATACATACGGCGATGAGTTTATCGGCTTTCTCAATGGCTGGCGCGGTGTATTGGACAACAACTGGATTCCTCTGACACTGGAAAACACCGATGGCATCCAGTTGAAGGGTGGAACCATTCTGCACTCCTCACGCACCAACGTGAAGAAGATCCCCGGCGGTATCGAGAAGGTGCAAGAGGTTCTGAAGGCCAACAAGATCGATGCGCTGATTGCTTTGGGCGGCGACGACACCCAGTCGGTGACGCTGTTCCTCAGCGAAAACGGCGTGCATAGTGTAGGCGTTCCGAAGACCATCGACAATGACATCAACGGTACCGACGCCACTTTCGGATTCGACACGGCCGTTTCGATTGCTACGGAAGCCGTCGACCGCATCCACACCACGGCCGACTCGCACAACCGCGTGATTGTGGTTGAGGTGATGGGCCGCGATGCCGGCTGGATCGCCTACGCCTCCGGGGTTGCCGGTGGCGCACACGTAATTCTGGTTCCCGAGAAGGAAATCGACATCGACCACACTTGCGCGCTACTCAAGTACAACTACGATCACGGCAAGCACTATGGCGTGGTGGTGGTGGCGGAGGGTGCACATTTGCCAGAAGTTGGCCAGGTGATCGGCTCGGGCGAAGTGGACTCTTTTGGTCATGCGCGCCTGTCGGGCATCGGTGAGGCTCTGGCCAAGGTGATCGAACAGAAGACCGGCTTCGAGACCCGCTCCGTGAACCTGGGACACACCCAGCGCGGCGGCGTTCCCACGGCCTATGACCGCCTGCTCGGCCAGCGCTACGGCCTTCATGCGATCGATATGGTCCATGAGGAGAAGTGGGGCCGGATCGCCGTGCTGCAGGGTACGGACATCACGGACATCACCATCAAGGAAGCCATTGCGACCAATCGCCGCCTCGATCAGCGTTTCTTCGACGTGATCGCCGGTCTGGAAGCCAAGGTCTAGTTCCTCTCTGCCAGCAAGAGTATCGAAAAAGCCATCCTCTTCAGGGGGATGGCTTTTTTCTTCCCGGATGCCGTAGAGTTTCTACTGTGCAGTATCGTCTGTATGCTCGAAAAGATTTTGATCCACTGTATGCGATCGAAGAGCTCTGCTTTCAGCCGCCCTTTCGCTTTGGCCGCCGGTATATGCAGCAGCTAGTCAACCGGCCGTATGCCGCCACATGGATCGCAGAAGAGAACGACCGGCTGGCCGGTTTTGCCATTGTGGAATGGACGCAGGAGATCGGCCAGCTTGTCGCCTATATCCCAACCATCGAAGTGAGTCCGGAGTGGCGTGGCCAAGGAGTTGGCGGAGAATTATTGCAGCGTGTCGAGGGCTCCGGGCGGGAGGCGGGCGCGGCGTTGATTTGGCTTCATGTGGATGCGGAGAATTATGGCGCGATCCGGCTCTATGAAGCAAAAGGCTATGTTGCCCAGGGCAGGCAAGAGGATTTTTATGCGCCGGGCCGGGCAGGACTGATTTATGGCAAGTCATTGAGAACCACTTCGTAACTTAGCTCCTTTGGTTACAAGGGTTCAGAGCGCGTGTGCTTGTTGTCTCTTCCTTTGACCGCATCAACACGCAGAGACAACGCACGGGGACCGTGAGATGGCAGATTTCCTATTGTGCGTACAATAAGTAGGAGTCTCATGTCGATCAGCAATCCCAACCTCCCCAAATCGCTTCTGGCGTTTAGGACTTATACAGTCCAGATTTTTGTGCGCGACCTGCTTGCCGGCATTACGGTGGGCATGGTGGCGCTGCCTCTTGCGATGGCCTTTGGCATCGCATCCGGAGTTACACCGCAGGCGGGCCTCTACACGGCGGTGATTGCCGGATTCCTGATTTCGGCGCTCGGTGGTTCGCGTACGCAGATCGGCGGGCCCACGGGCGCGTTTGTGGTGATTGTGGCCGGCATCGTGGCTCGTTTCGGCATGAGCGGCCTGGCGATGGTGACGCTGATGGCAGGCCTTTTGCTGTTGGCGATGGGGCTCACCGGCCTAGGCTCCGCAGTGCGTTTTATTCCGCGGCCAGTCGTGATCGGCTTCACCAACGGCATTGCCATTCTGATTGCTTCCACCCAGATCAAGGACTTTTTGGGATTGCGCATTGGCGCGGTTCCCAGCGAGTTTCTTCCGCGCATGAAGCTCTTGAGTGAGCATGTTGCGAGTTTCAACTGGCAGGCGCTGGCGTTGGGCGTGGGCACACTGGCAATCTTGGTGGTGCTGCCGCGGATTACCCGGCGCGTGCCGGCCTCGATTGTGGCGCTGCTGGTTTGTACCGGCGCGTGTGTCGTGTTTCATCTTCCGGTGGAGACGATTGGCAGCAAGTTCGGGGGGATTCCGCGCGGACTGCCGCCATTTGCGGTGCCCGACTTTCATGCCGAGCATATTCTGCCGTTGATTCCTTCGGCTTTTACGGTGGCGCTGCTGGCTGCGCTGGAGAGCATGCTCTCGGCCGTAGTAGCCGATAGCATGACGGGCGACCGGCACAACCCCAATGTCGAGTTAGTGGCACAGGGGCTCGCCAATATTGCTTCGCCGCTATTCGGCGGCATTCCTGCAACCGGCGCCATTGCCCGCACCGCGACCAACATTCGTTCGGGCGCGCGTTCGCCTGTTTCGGGCATGGTGCACGCAATCACTCTGCTGCTTATCTTGTTGGTGGCGGCGCCCCTGGCGAGTTACATTCCGCTGGCCACGCTGGCCGGAGTCCTGTTCGTCGTGGCCTACAACATGGGCGAGTGGCGAGAGATTGCGGGCATCGTGCAACTGGGCATGACGGCGATTCTGGTGTGGCTGGTGACCTTCGCCCTGACCGTGTTTGCCGATCTCACGGTGGCTGTGGGCGTGGGCATGGCGCTGGCCGCGCTGGTCTATATCTATCGCATTGCCGAGACGACCACCGTGTCGCCGGTGACGGACGAGTATATTCGCGATGGCCTGCCGCACGTGCTGCAAGGCCGCATCCTGCCGCCTTACGTTACGCTGCTGCGGATCCACGGGCCGTTTCTCTTCGGCACCACGGAGAAGCTGGTGGAAGCGACAGCCAATCTTGAGGCATTTGCGCCAGTGGTGATTTTGCGCTTGCGCAACATGACGGCCATCGACGCTACGGGGATTCACGCGATCGAAAGCTTTGCCAAGCGGCTGAGCGAATCGGGGCGGGCACTGCTACTGTGCGGAGCGATGCAACAGCCGTCGAAGCTATTGCAACAGGCACACTTTCTGGATCATGTAGGCCGTGAGAATATTATGCCCAACATTCAGGCCGCATTGGATCGGGCCAAAGCAGTTCGTGGAGCGCAAGAGGCGCTGGCGGGCTAGAGTTGGGTTTGTGGAGAAGGAAATACATGGGGCATCCCGAGTCGGAGGGATGCCCCATGTGTCATCGGACAGGGATTATTTTTGCGGCTTGTCGAACGGTTGCTTGTTCGTGATGCGTGGACGGTTCTCGGCCTGAAGCTCTTTGGCTACCTGCTCGACTTCATGAAAAACGCGGAGCAGGTTGCCGCCCAGGATCTTGCTGCAGTCTTCGGCGGAATAGCCGCGAGCCATCAGGGCTGCGGTGATCTTGGGCAGATCGGCGGCGGAGTCGATGCCTTGCGGCAGTTGACCATCGACACCGTCGAAGTCCGAGCCCAGGCCGACGTGATCGATGCCGGCAACTTTGGCAACGTGGTCGATGTGATCGATGAGCACGGAAAGAGGCGGGCGCGGAATGCGGTCGGCATATTGCCGCTGCACTTTAGATATGTCGGAATAAGTGACCTCTTTGCCTTCGGCTTTGGCTTGGTCCTTGAGGTCTTGGATGGCCTTGTCGACTTCGGGCTTCTGTGCTTTTTGTGCGTCGAGGTAAGCCTGGGACAAGAAGGCAGAGTAGAAGTTGACCTGGATGACGCCGCCCTTGGAAGTGGGACCGCCGGAGTTGGCCACGGCGCGGAGCATCTCGTCCGTCATATTGCGGGGCGCGTCACAGAGGGCCCGTGCCGAGGAGTGCGAAGCGATGACCGGGGCGCGGCTGATGATGAGGGTCCGATAGAAGGTGCGGTCGGAGACATGCGAGATATCGACCATCATGCCGAGGCGATTCATCTCGTAGACTACATCTTTGCCGAACTCGGAGAGGCCCTCTTTGGTATGAGGGATGGACGTATTGTCGATATCGCCGGAGCTATCGGCCCAGTCGGTCGAGTTTGCCCAGGTGAGGGTCATATAACGCACGCCGAGTGCATAGTACTGACGCAACAAGGGCAGCGAATCCTCAATGGAGTGGCCGCCCTCAATGCCCATTAGCGCGGCAAACCTGTGATTGCGGTGGGCCTGCTCGATGCCTGCGGAAGAGGTGACCAGCGCCATCTGGTCTGGGTGCCTGGCCACCTGTTGCTTGACCGCATCGATCAGCACCAGCGTGCGGTGAGCGTATTGGCCCTTGTAGAGCGCAGGCTCAACCCAGATGGAGAAAAATTCGGCGCCCAAGTTGCCTCTATGGATGGAATCCAGATTAAGGTTACCGCCTTGCAAAGGATTGCCGAGGTCGAAATCTTCATCGACAAAACGCTGGGTGGTGTCGGCGTGGGTATCGATGACGATGGATGAGGATTGAATGGATTCGGGAGTCGGTTTGGCAATCACTTTTGGGGACGGTTTCGCTGAGATTTGGGCGCAAAGAACGGCCGGGATGGACAGTAGCAGAAAGGTGAGCGAGACAGAGGTGCGCATAGGCTTGGCGTCAGTATAGACCTGCGGAGCGGGGGGGCAGGAAACATATGTTTTTGTCCTGCAGTCCGCGAGAGTCTTTGAGGGGAATGCCGCAGCCGAAGCCCTCTGCTTTCATGTCTGCTACGAGAGAAAGAGCATCGACCCCGGACTGCCTATACCTGTGTAGTTCCCGGTGAATTTCAATGAGCCGGTTTTCTTGTCGATCCGAAAGCAGGTGATGCTATCGCTGCGGAGATTGCTGACATATAGATAGCCGCCGCTCGGGTCGATGCTGAAGGCTGCCGGATAATCCCCGAGGGTTGAGACCTCCTCAATGCGCGTCAATCGCCCTGTGAGAGCGATGGCGAAGATGGCGATTGTGTCGTGCAGCCTGTTGGCGGCATAGAGGAATCGTCCATCTGGCGATATGAGCACTTCCGATGTGAAGTTGGTTCCGCAGAAGTTGGTGGGAAGAGTCGAGATTGTCTGTTGCGGTGTCAGTATGCCAGTCTTCGCATCATAGTGGAAGAAGACCAGAGTCGATCCCTCTTCTTGAATCGAATAGAGCCATTGTCCGTTTGAGTGAAACGCGAAATGCCGAGGCCCATCTCCCGGGGGAAGCGACGTATATGCGGAGTCGGGATTAGGTGTTAGCTTGCCTGTATTTTGATCGAATACGCAGACATAGATGCGGTCCTGTCCCAAATCTGTGTAGAGTACATGGCCGTTATCCGGCGAGGCTTGAATCATATGGGCGTGGGGACTGTCGTGTCCGCTGATCGCGAAACTATTGGGTGGTGCGTTGGTGGCTTTATGAGGCCCAATCGAACCCGAGTCTTTGCGCGTGCCTGCTGCCTGGCCGAGCTTGCCGTCTTGCGAGATGGGGAGCACGACGACACTGCCATCTCCATAGTTTGCAGCAAAGACGTATCTTCCCGCGCGGTCTACGCTGATGTGGGCTGGTCCACGGCCTTCGGAACTTACTACATTTAGTAACTGGAGACTTCCGCTTGCGCGGTCGATGGCGTAAGCACTGATCGAACCACCGTTGCCATGTGCGCCAGCGAAGGAGTTGATCTCATTGGTCGCGAATAGATACTTATGAGAAGGGTGCAAGGCCAGGCAGGATGGGTTTGCGGCACTTGCTGCGAGCCCAATCAAGGTAAGTTCTCCGGTGCGCAGGTTCATCTCATAGAGATAGATTCCTTGGCTATTTCCGCCATTGCCGATGGCCCCTGTGTAAGTCCCCACGTAGACGAATCTCTTTTCTGCGTATGACTGGCCGCTTGCCGTCGGCAAGTTTGTAAGAAATGATTGAGTCATCGCCAAGGCCGAGAGACTCTTCAGGAATTTGCGGCGTGAAGAGTGTGCGGAGGATGTTCTCTCATGGGGGGCGCAGATGTTATTCATTTGTCCTCCTCTTGTAGCTGGGCATCTTTGGAATATGTGGCGATGGAACTTTCTTGGCCGTTCAGCGTGCATTGAGGCCGTTTGCTCGATCATCGAGATAAGCTCGCATGGCGGGGATACATCCTACCAATCCTCCCGCGACAATGATGCTGGCTGCATAAAGAGAGACTCTCGATGAGGCGGTTGCGATCAGCAGGGGAATGCCGTATGCGGCTTGCTGGGGATGGTGAGTGAAGTGTAGAACTCCGTATATCGATGCCAAGCCAAGGATGGTGCCGACTGCGCTGACCAATGCCGATTCAAGTACGAACAAAGCAAAGATCTGTCGAGACTGCAGTCCGAGTGCCCGGAGCACGGCGACTTCTCGTCTTCGCTCGTGGACGGTTGCATAAAGGGCGGCCAACAACGCTAGCAAGCCGATGATGAGTACGGCTCCACTGACGGGAGAGAGCATCACGCTGAGCGCAAGCGAAAGAACGGACAGACAGGTGGTTACAATCCTATTCCTGAGCGATCGATAAGCTAGCAGGAGAACGATCATGCACGCACCTGATTGATGTCGGCAATGGCGATGCATTCGTCGAAACGCGGCATGAGGGACCGGTCATGACTGACAAAGAGGATTGTGGCACGGACGTCTTCGCATGCTTCGAATAGAAGATGGAGAAAATGCTCGCGATGATCGTTGTCCAGGGAAGAGGTTGGTTCATCGGCAATAACGAGGCGTGGCCGCCCGATGATCGCCCGCGCGATTGCAACGCGCTGCTGTTGGCCGATGTCGAGTCTGTCTGTGCCGCGATGAAGATACTCCGCGAGACCTAACCCAACGGCGATCCGACTAATTTCTTCGGGAAGACTGGGGGCTAAGATTCTCATTCGGCGTTTGGTGTGTGCCTGGCACGGAAGGCCGATGTTCTCTTTTACGGAGAGATAGGGAATCAGGTTGTAGCTCTGAAAGATATATCCCATCTCGGAACCGCGATGACGGTCCCTTGCGGCGTGCGATAGCTCAGTCAGTTCCTTGCCGAGCACTTCGCAGGTACCCTGCTGCGGAACGAGGACCCCTGCGATCATCCCTAGCAATGTACTCTTACCGGTCCCGCTCGGGCCATGCAGAAGGATGCGGCGCCCTTTATCGATACTGAGTTCCTTTACGTGCACGACAGGCGAATGCGCATGGTAGCCAAACACCACGTCATGCATATGGACCGCAGTTGACATCGAAGGAAACTCCAGAGGGGCTAACGCATTCGGGCGTGAGAGGGGAAGGTCTCACGCCTCTGAATAAACTTAGGGGAAGGCAGTTTCTGCGGAACAGTTGTGTCTTTACGTTATTGTTTGGGTAAAGGTCGGGGCTTGCCGAAGACTTGCTGGCGGAAGATTGTCCAATGCGATTCGAGACGGGGATCGCTGGATGCGGGAGCATCCCACTTATCCATCGAGATCCCGTTCAGATCGTAGACAACTTTGCCGGAGCGCATGGTGAGTTGGCATTCGAGTTTAGTATCTCCAATGAGCTTGGAGTTATACATATCTTCGAAGCCGAACTTTCCGTGCTCCTCGCTCAATACGGCTACATCGGCCGGCGCGCCAACAGAGAGGTTGCCCAGTTGTGGCTGCAAGATTTCCTGAGCGGGATTCCATGTCATCTCTTGAATTACCGTTGGAAGGCTCTGTCCCATGGCAAGGAATTTGCCCGCGACGTTCAATAGATCTTTGGTCGCTGAATTCATGCTGCCAATGTGCAGGTCGGTGGAAAGGGAATCGGGCGGGAAGCCATTCTTGAGAAGGGGTATTGCCACCGACCAAGCGAAGCTGGCTCCGCCGGTGCCGGCATCGAAATAAATGCCGCGTTTGCGTCCGATGAGCATGGCTGCGCTGGCCTTGAGTGTTGTTGGATCCTGTTCTCCGCGATGGCCTGAGAAAGCGTGCGTATAGATGTCACCGGGACGAAGATGGGTTGCGAGCAGATCATAGAGAGGTCTTTCCTCGCGCCGCGAACCATAATCGATCATCACCGGAATGTGAGCAGTGGTGCCAGCTTGTACGGCCTGGATGTAGGGAGTCCATTCCGGACCGGCGAAGTGTGCGCTCTTGATGCCGACGATGACGCCAGGATATTTGAGCGCCATCTGTGCGGTCGGCTCGGCCCGCATGTCGCTCAGATTCTGCTCATAGCTATTGCCGCGCATTCCGGCGCCCACAATGTTGAGCATCGCCAGGACGCGGGTTTGCGAGCGGTCGATGATGTGCTCTTTGAAATCTTCGAAATTTTTCCAGCCAGAACTGCCTGCATCGACGGCGGTTGTCACTCCATTGCGG
The DNA here is from genome assembly GCA_015654835.1 of Terriglobales bacterium. Lineage (GTDB taxonomy): Bacteria > Acidobacteriota > Terriglobia > Terriglobales > Acidobacteriaceae > Telmatobacter. The sequence goes on along the minus strand of JAATGG010000118.1, from coordinate 11,921 downwards.
AGAGTGAACCCGTCGGGCCAGATCGAGTTATCGCCTGCATACGAGCCTTTCTCGCCTGTGCTGGCGTACATATGCATGTGGATGTCGATGAGCCCAGGGGTCACATAGTAACCGTGCACATCGACTATCTTGAGCGCATCCTTGGGGCTCAAGTTATCGCCGACCTTGGCAATCAGGCCATCCTTGACGGCAACATCGGTGATCTTATCGACGTGGTTTTTCGGGTCGACGACATGACCATTTTGGAGCAATAAATCGTAGAGCAAGGGATTGGGAGGGACGGGTACGTGGCTCGGAGCGCCCTCCTGTGCGTGGGTGTGGCCCGCGAAGAAAAAGAGCCCGCACAATATGCCGAACAGAATCATAAAACGCTTCTCAAGCCTCATGATTTACTCCTCATCGATCTCAACGTTGCAAGATTTTCGTGTGTTGCAGAATGGTGCCTGGCCGATGTAAGGAGCCAACGGTATCGCATTCTTGCGCTCTTAATACCTATGTTCCCCCAAAATGGCTTACGACCGTATTGCGCTCCAGGTGGCATCGCCGTATTCACCCATGTTTACGGTGCCATCGATGCTATTGCCGTGAACGGTGCCCTTGAACATGTAGTGCAATGGATTTCCACTTACCGGCATTGTGCTGTGCAGTTCGATCAGGTCGCCGTGGATCTTGCCACTGAGCGTCGCGTTGTAGATTTCGCCATGATGCTGGCCGGCAATCTCGTTGCCTCTCTGCTCAAGTTGAAATTGCTGTTCGCCGGTGCCGCGCAGATAACGAATGCTTACGGCCCAATTGCCGCTTACCATAGCGGGAGCCGAGCTTGGTATGGCTGGATTCTCATAGTGGCCCGGTTGGGTAAATGCTTCGTAGAGAGCGTCGGCGATGATACGTTCCTCGCCACCCTCAAGCATGTAGGAAGTCACGGTGATAGAGCTTCGCATTTTGTCAGGGCGCTGGCCCTCTGGACCGGTAAGGACGATGCGGGGAGTGCCGGCGTCCAGCTTTGCGGCCAACTCTCTTCCGGTGATCTTGAGTGTGTTTGCATCCCATTGAATGCGCAGATTTGGGCAGCGGTTCGACAAATCCTCTCCGGCCGGGATTAATTCGGTCGATAGAGAGGGCAGTCCTTTAAGACGATCCGCAATATGCTGCATCCAGGCCGTCCATTGTGCCTGTTCGGCAGCGTGATCGCGTTTATACCATTCGCGGACCGCTGCCAACAATCCCATGGCTTCCTCTTTGCTGCACTTCAACGCACGGCCGTAGCAATGGTGCGGCGCAGCCTGGTAATAGGCAGCCTTGCAGAGATCCTTCTTGCCGAGAAGCAGACCTGAGGACTGAGGGCCGCGCATACATTTGCCGCCCGAATAGCCGACCAGCGAGGCGCCTGCCACCAGATGGATATTGGGTTTTACCGGCTCCTCCGCTGCTGCGTCAACGAAGACCGGAACATTTTTCTCGTTGGCGATCGCGCAGAGGCTTGCAATGCTCATGGGGCCGGGAGCGGTGGTTTCCGGACCGGAGAGGATATAAACCATCGCAGTGCGCGCCGATAACTTCGCCCGGAATTCCTCTGGCGTATCGACCTCGATAATCTCGACTCCGCTCATGCGCACACCTATGTCATAGGGATTGCGCGAGTGGCTGGGAATGATGACCTGATTGCGCTTCTTGATGTAGGGCAGAGCCTGACATTGCTCGATGTCTGTGCCGGCTACGCAGGCGATGGTGGCAAGGCAGATGGCGGCTGCGCAGCCAGTGGTCGTGATGCCCCACTCGGCGCCAGTTAATTCGGCGAGCTGGGCTCCGATGCCATTCATCATTTCATCGAGATGAACAAAATAGAAAGAGGCGTCGTACATTGCCTGCTTGACCTCTGGCAACGAGCATGATCCGCTGATGATGGTATAGGTGCCATGGCCGTTGATCATCGGGCGCACGCCGATCCGCGTGAAGAGATTGTCGTGGATGTTGCCGTCTCTGACTAACTTGTGCGCAGCGGGGGCGCTGCTGTGAGCAAACTCGGCAGCACCGGCAGCGAGTGGGGATGCTGCAGAGGCCGCGCCCAGCGCCGTAAGAATTCCAGACTGCTTGAGAACGTCACGTCGTGACCAACTGAGCTTGCGAAGAGAGGACATACACTGAACCTTCTGAGAGAGGATGGGAAAACATGCCTTGCAATGAGGCGAAGCGCCTTGTTGGTGGGGTGGCAAAAACCATTGCGTGTTTTCATGACCACCCCAAGCTTTCTTTGCTTCTGTTTTATATGTAGGCGATCATGTCGATTTCGACCAACGAGTTTCCGGGGATGCCGGCAGCCGGAGCAACCGTCGTGCGCACGGGCGGAGTATCTCCCCAATGCGCAGTCGCGTAGACCTTGTTCATGGCATCGTAGTCTTTAAGATCGTTGAGATAGACGTTGACCTTGAGGACCTTCTCCATAGACGATCCAGCGCCGATCAATTTCTTCTCCAACTCGTCGAGCACATGCTGTGTATGTTGCTCGATCGTGCCCTGAAAGTGGGCTCCGACGCCAGCCAGGAAGAGGAGATTGCCATAGGAGACAGCTCCGGAAAACAACGGCGCTTTTGCTGGAGCGGCCGAAGGCGGCGGGGTGCTGGGCTTGGCCGGATAGGACTTCTTCTCCAATTGGCCGGACACCTGTGCTGAAGCGTTTTGGGCTACCATGGCAGCGCCTGTGACCGCCACCGCCGCTTTGGCAGCATTCTTCAGAAGACCTCTTCTCGATTGCTGTTCCATACTTCGTTTTCCTCCTGCGAAATGCGAGTAAGAATCCCGAGTGCGATTATGTCACACGACAGCGGTGCGTTGTGCTGCGCGAAACGAAGTCTGCATTGCTTCATAGACTACAACGGCTTCAGATTCGCCCAAACTGTTTAACGGCTTCTGCGATCGAGCGAAATTTTTCGATGAATGGATACATCGAATGTTCGCTGTTATCCAGCTTTTGCGCGGCTACAAGAACATCTGCGGCATGAGCGCGGGGAACGACCACGACGCCATCCTGATCGGCCACGATGATGTCATTGGGATAGACCTTGACTCCGTCGCAATCCACCGGGATGTTGTCTCCACCGAAACGATAGTGCCCGACGGAGGTGGAAGGCACGGGTCCGAGGGCATAGACGGGGAAGCCGATTCTCTTCAATTGAGGAAGATCGCGGACGCCGCCATCGATCACGGCGCCGGCAAATCCACGAGCCGACATGGCGGTCCCCATCAGTCCACCCATGCCGGCGATGTCGGCTCCATCTTCGACTTGCATCACGTAGACCGCGCCGGCGCCGCCCGAGTCGATGGCTTTGAGCATTCCTGAGAGCGCATCGGAGTCGTGATTCTCCTGCTTGACGAGCTTCACGGTCAGCGCAGTGCCGGCAAACTTGGTGGGAAAGATCGCTTGCATACGATGCGACATATAGTGCTTCTCATGGAGAAGCTGTTCGATCGCATCGGAAACCGAGGCCGCTTCAACATGGCGATAGGCTTCGAGCATGGCAGCGGGGTCGGCAGTGTAGTCCGCTGCGGTTTTGGGTGCATCGGCATGAACGAGGAATGGGATGCTAACGAGCGAGACGCAAACCGTCAGGATTGCCGTGATGATCCGAACCCGCGAGAAGGCCGGGGAAAATACGGAAAGAGCCATTTGTCTTTATTGCTCCTGGTAATTGAGAACCACCGGATCGAGCATCTGACTGGGCTGCTATGGCAAGACTATAGCGAGCCCTTCAAATGCTGTCATGGGTCATTTGCCGTGCACGCCTTTAAGGCGAATGACCTAGATGGTTTCTTGTTGTGGCGTGAAAGTTGGCAGCAGATTCATCTCTGGTGCGTTTTGCTGCGGACGGGCTGGGTGCGGCGCACCGGAGACACGGACCTAGTCGAGATGGACGAGGCCGCGCTGCACCGCATAAATCGTTGCCTGAGTGCGGTCGCGGGCGCCCATCTTATCGAGCACCGAACTCACATGAATGCGTACTGTCTTTTCCGCGATATGCAATTCTTCAGCAATTTCGCGGTTACTGTGGCCTTGTGTGATGCAGGCCAGCACTTCAGATTCTCGAGGAGTCAGATCGGAGGTCGGCATGCGCTCGGCCAGTCGGTCCAATGCTCCGTGGGGCAGATAGCGGAGCCCACGGTTTACATTTTGAATGGCGTTCAACAGCTCTTCTCCGCTTGCGTCTTTGGTCAGATAGGCCATGGCGCCGCCGCGTATGGCACGGTAGATGTCTTCACTGCCACGATAGTTCGAGAGCACAACGATGCGCACGCTTTGAAATTCCCGTCGAAGCTGGTTGATCACTTCAAAGCCATTGACGCGCGGCAGACGTAGGTCCAGAACGACCACGTCGGGCTGAAGCTCCCGATACATCGCGAGTCCGGCTTCTCCATCGCTTGCTTCGCCCACGATGCAGATCTGCGGATGTCCTGAGAGAACCGAATGCAAGGCGATACGCGCTAGAAAATGATCTTCGATCAGTAGAACATGAATCTGCTTCATATCCCAATCCACCGTATGACGTGATGTTCTTGATTGGCTGGCTGCTGGAGTGCGTTGAACGAGACTCTCGCTGTGACTTCAGTACCGGAGCCGATGAGTGTCTGCACACGAAGCGTACCGCCCAGCTTGCGCGCACGCTCTTCCATGACCGGGATTCCGAAGTGGCCATGCCGCGATGCTGTGCGGTCGGATGGGTGAAAACCGCGACCGTCATCCTGGATGGAGAGAGTCAGAGATTCGGCCTCGTATTTGAGATGAATGGTAATGCGTGTCGGGTCAGCGTGACGAATGGCGTTGGTGATCGCCTCCTGGCCAATGCACAAGAGATGATGGATGCAGCCGGGCGCCAATGGTATTTCATCGCCCTCAATGTCGAGAGAGGTGTCAATCGATTCGCGCAGATGCGTGGCGGCCAGAGTCCGCGACAGCGCTTCGGAGAGCATGTCGGTCACTTCATCGGTGTCACGCAGATCCCAGATAATGCGACGCGCTTCGGCCTGGCAATGCGAAACCATGCTGCGCGCGAGTTCGCAAGATTGCGCAGCCGGAGTGGCTGCCAAGTCGCCGTCGCGAAAGAGTTTTGCCGTGGCCTCCAGTTGCCAGGAGATGGCCGCGAAGCCCGCCATCAGCGTGTCATGGCACTCGCGCGCAATTCGGTTTCTCTCTTCAAGCACGATGCCGATGCGGCCCTTCATAAGCTGAACGCGGCGGCGATAGAGATACATGGGGATGGCGACGGTCAGAATCGGAAGAACAAAATAAAACGACCAGGTCCGATAGATGGGCGCCTGTTCGCCAATGGAAACCGAAATCGCACGGGAGAGCCATTGCCCTCCGCTGCGGCGCTTCTGCACTTCGAAGAGATATTTTCCAGGCACGAGTTGGCGATAGTGCGCAACGCGGAAGCGGGTATTTTGCCAGTCTACATCGTGACCGACGAGGCGATAGCGGTACTCGCTATCGTGGAAGTCCGAAGAGTTATCCCGGTCAAAGAGAAAGACGACCTCGGGTTTATTCTCCTCAATTTGAATGTATTGACGTGAGTCCGGATCGGACGAATTCGAGAAGGACCAGCCGGGAACTGCACCGAGGGAACTACCTGTGGCGGCTATGGCCGAGACGGGGACTGGCGGAGAGGAGGTTGGCGCAGCCGGTTCGCTGCGTGCGGAGTGGATGCAGCAGATTATTAGAATCAATGGGATACAACAAGCCTGTCCGAGACGCCCAACGTCCTGCCAAGGCAAGGCGAGACGGATCGCCTTGCTTCTTGAGCCTTTCTCAGCGAGATGTGGCTGGGCACTCATGACATGGGGATTGTTACAGTTGCATCACAGGTTATGCACAACTGCAACAAACATCGCGCCGAATGTCAAGAGTCAAGTGACTGCTCGGGGTGTACGGTCATCCAACAGATGGCTCCAACGATGGAGAGAACCGCCGCGACAGCGAACGATGTTGTCCATCCATAGGACTGGGCAATCCAAGGTGTCAAAGAGGCCGTCACGGCTCCGCCGATTTGTCCGCCCGTATTCACCATGCTGGAGAAGATGCCGGAACTGCGTCCTGCAATATCTACCGAGACCGACCAGAAGGAGCTTTGCGACAGGTAGAGTGCGCCAGCGCCGCCGGCCAGGATGATGCCCGCCAGCAAGGGACTGTGCACCTGCGAGCCCACTACGAGAAAAATTGCGGTGAGGAGCAGAGACACGGTGGCCAAGCCGCAGCGGCCGACGCGCAGGCCATATTTGCCGGTGAGACGGTCGCTCAGCGCTCCGCCCGCAAGGCAGCACACGGTCATGGATACGAATGGGAGCATGGCATAGCGCGCACTCGACTTGAGATCGACTCCGCGCGTCTGTGCCATGTAGAGAAAGAACCAGCTGAAAAAGATCCAGGCCACATATCCAAAGCTGAAGTAGCCGACCATGAGCGCCGCGAGGTCGCGGCGATGAAAGATGGCCCGCCAGGAAATTTTGGTAGCGTCTGCTTGTGCTCCCCTGCGTGAAAGGCCGCCCTGCGAAGGCAAGGGCCGAAACGAAAGGCCATCGTGGATCTCACGCAATTCCGCTTCCGACACGCCGGGATGTTCCTCCGGCGTGTCGCGGGCCGTTTGCCACCACACTGCACAGGCGGCAAAGCCGATGATCGCACTCATCCAGAAAGCGGCTCGCCAGCCGTGATGAGTAATTAGCCAGGCGAGCATCGGAGGTGTCAGGCCGCTGCCCGCGCCCACGCCCGCAAAGATGAGGCCGTTGATGAAACCTCGCTCCTGAAGAGGCACCCATCGAGCCACGAACTGGTTAGCGGCGGGATAAATTACCGATTCTCCCGCGCCCAAGGCAAACCTAACGCCGATCAGTAGCGCCACGGCATGAGCGATATCGGTTGGCAGCATTGCTGTCAGGGCCGTTGCCACTCCCCATGACAAGACGCCGATAGTTAGCACTCTGCGGGGGCCGTAGCGGGCCGAGAGCCATCCTGCGGGCAACTGAAATCCTGCGTAACCAATCAAGAATGCACTGAAGATCCATCCCAGGCGCTGGTTGCCGAGCCCATATTCGGTGCTAATCTGCAAGCCCGCGATCGAGATATTGGTGCGGTCGAGAAATGCGACGCCGCTTAGTACAAAGAGCCAAAACGCCAGAAAATATCGGACCCGCATCCGTGGTTCTATCGACATCCACTTTCTCCTGAATAGAGCAGTAACTCGATGTTGAAGGATTCCGCATTCCTTGAGAGCGGGGCCCGGTTGCGCTAAGCGCGTCGATGCACGTCTATGCTTTCGGTGGAGCAAAAAAGCGATAGCGTATCTTCCAACGGGCGGTCTTGCCTGCAGGTATGTTCAAGTGAATATAAGCCTCGGGGCAAATTGTAGTGCTTATCGACCAGAAGTAAAAACGAGAGATCGGCGTGTCGGAGGACTGTTCCACGCCTACGTGCGTGTCCTTATTCTCTACTGTGAAATCATAGTCCGCGATTCTGCCGGAGTAACCGGTCAGATAGCCCCACATGCCCTTTCGCGGCGCCAGTGGCTCGGTATACACCAGGTCGTTGCCGGCGATCTTCGCCGCAGTACCAAGTCCGCTCTCCATCTTTGGCTCGAACTTGAAATGAACCACCATGCCCGGACCTGTGGGCTGACCATCGAGCATGAAGAAATCGTGATCGTAGACATTAGTATCAATCGCGCGACGGCCAGTATTCTTCAGGCTGTGCTCAAGCGTCATCACCGCATCATGGCTATCGAGCCTCAAGGTCTTCTCGTAGACATAGGCGTAGCCGCTGGGCCCCTTGAGCACCTGGCGAAAGATGATCGAATGCGGCTTTGCGTGAGTTGTCCATTTGCCGGAGTCGATGATTGGATAGGCGCCGCCAAACTGGTAAGGCGCGTCATCGAGCTTACGCAAGACGCCAACTCCGGGCTTGAGAAAAGGCTCGCCAGCCTTGGCCTCTTTATAGCCGATGGCTCCCGGCTGCACAGAGAGTTGGTGCGGATCGGAGCCATTGTGATCCAACACGCCGTCGTCGGTACGAAACTCTTCTACCGGCCCGGTGATGGAGTCGTTCTTCAGGGGATCGTATTCGGCAAACCACTCGCCAAAGAATGTATGCCCGTTCAAGGAGACACATCCGACTACACCTGACCAATCAAAACGGGGACCGCGATAGTATCCGGTCGACGCATCGGGCAGAAACACCAGCGCGTGGAGCTTTCCATTCGATAACAAAATCTTCGGATGATCGCTGTGTGGGACATTTCCACAGCCTGAGTTTCCCGTCGTTGTACTTGTCTTGTTCTGGGGCGTGGATGCCGCGAAGCCGAAGAGTGGCGTGGCAAGCAAAGCAGCAAGAGCCGCTAAGCCGCAGTGTATCTTTGTCGTTTTTAGCTGATTGATCTTGTGGCGCACTGTGGGTGCATTCTCCTTGCGGCAGACGTTCAGTGGCGTTTCGATTTTGCTATAGATATTTCACCGCCAGGCTCATGGGCGCTGTTACCTGCGCCACCTGCGCTGCTTGGCCGAGTCTTCCGTCTGTGCCGCTTATGTTCCAACTTATCACTGCTCCCTCGCGACGATTCAGCGCCAGCAGTTTTCCGCTATCCGGAGAGACGATCATAGCGTGCAGACCTTCCCCCTTTGTGTCTGCTGTCTGCAGCGGCCGTAGAGCCCCCGTTTTCGCACAGATATGCCACACGGTGACGCCATCTCCTAGAGAATTACGAAGTGCGGTGTAGAGATATTTCCCAGAGGAATGCATCGCCATCAGTGCCGTGCCGCAGGTTTTGTGACTCTGTCCGCGAACTAGGGACACTCGGTGCAATGGCTGGGCGATTCTTCCACCTTCCTGGTGATAACGGTAAGAGGTCACCGACGCATCCAGCGCACCGGCTACGAATAGCAATCTGTTATCGGGATGCAGTGCGAGTTGGTGTGGCCCACTGCCTGATTGCGCTGCTCCTCTTGAGGACACGCCGAAGCGACGTTTGTGGAGGTGAAGCACACTCAGCCTATCGCTACCCATGTCTGCACATAGCAACTGTCCTGTTCCATCGAAGATCGTCACTTGCGGATGCGCGCTTCTTTGATGCTCCGCGTCAGGTCCTGCCCCGGTCTCTTTCAAGATCCCGGCTACTCTGCCCACGCTTCCATCATCTCGGATCGGAAGCACATTGTAGGCACCGCCGCCGTGTACGGCTGCGACCAGGACGGTGCTATCCGGAGATATCGCGAGATGTCTCGGCGATGTTGCAGACAGAGAGAGAGCCTGCCGATTTAGCAGCGTGAGGCGGCCATTTAGCTCATCGATGCGGTACGCTTCGACTGTGCCTGAAGGCAGATATTCATGTTGATCCACTTCATTGGCGACATACAGATAGGGACGGATGGGGTGGAGAACGAGGCTAGACGGATGTCTGCTGGGAATGACTTCGACCTGTATCCAGCGGTCGCCATCGATGGCAAACACGCCAATTTCGTGCAATGGGTCGGCATCGTTTCCATAACCTACATAAGCGAATCTCGGGATAGGAATAGCACGATGCTGCCGCGAATCTGCGGATGCAGGCAGCCCCATGCTTGTACTTATCATTCCAAGAGAGGTGCAACCTGCGGTCTGCAGAAATCTTCTGCGGCTCCAATGCAAGCGATCTTTCATCGATGTATCTCCTCAAAGAAGATGCTGTCGAAATCCTCAGGCGCGTATCGACATGGAGTGATGGAAAATATTGTTCGGATCATAGCGTCGCTTGACCTTCTGCAGAAAGGGAACCAACCCCTGGTCGCCGTAGTATAACTGCGGCCAGAATGAATAGGCCAGCATATCGTTGTCAGGGTAGTTGATGTAGCAGCCCTCGTAGAGATTACTCCAATATGGAGTGCCCTTATATTTTGTATCCACATCCGGTCCTGAATAGAGATCGCGAAAAAACTCTCGTGCCCACTCCAGGTGCGCAGTATCTTCGTCTTTGCTATTCCAGAACGTCATGAACTGCATCTTTAAGATGGACTGACGCTGTGGCATGGCTGTTGTTGTGGCTAATTCTTTTTTGTTAATGGCACCGCCATAAGAATCGATCAGGATCGAGGCTCTACTCAAATCCAACCCCGGCAACACGGTTGTCATATGCTTGTAAAGACATTCGATTTCAGCGCGTGTGAAGTTGCGTTTTCTGTAAGTGGACTTATATTTTCCACGTTGCTCGCCGCCGGCTCCCCCGCCTCCGCCGGTTCTCACGTTGGCGTCGAGCCACAGGTGCCGGCTCATCATCTGTTGTCCCCAGCAGGCTGCGGCGGGGGCGTGGTGCAGGGCTTTTTCACCGCCGGTGATTGCCATGGTCTCAGGCGTCGTTTGCACAGGACCGCACGGAGCGAACAGTGCGATGAATTCGTTCAGAACTCCTAAGTCCTTGCACGTTCCATCCGGATTGCAGAACTGAATCGAGATGCCAAGGTGGCCGGCAGACCGATGCGTCAGTCCCATGATGGCGAACAATCCCCATGTATCCGGATCTTTGCCGCGCGTCTCCCAATAGTGTCCGTACGTGCTTAGAATGGACTCGAAGCGTTCCGGAGTCATATCTGCCCACGCGAATGAAATGTTGGCGGTGATCACCTCTTGCGGTGGTGCGGGCAGTTCTTCAAAAAAATAGTTTGTAATGATGCCAAAGTTACCACCACCTGCGCCGCAACATGCGCGAAAAAGTTCCGGATCGTGCTTACGATCGATTCTGCGCGGTATCACTTTACCGTTCGCATCTATAGTAAGAATGTCCACCGCTATCAGCCAGTCTGAGACTAATCCGTGCAGGCGGGATAAGAGGCCGTACCCTCCGCCGCTGATATGTCCTCCCGCTGCCACCGACGTGCAACTGCCGCCCGGCAGGGTGACATTGTAGCGCTTGAAAAAATCGGAGTAGACGGCGCCGAGCTGTGCTCCAGAGGCGACCCTGTATCTAGGAGATCCGGCAAGAGGCGTTGTATCCATGAACATGCTCAGGTCCAAAATCGCTCCGCCGGGATTGCCGTATACGAAATCTTCGTAGCAGTGACCGCCGCTACGGACGGTAGGACGCAGCCCATCGTTCACTGCGCGCTGCAACGCTTCGGCAACATCGGCGGCATTGTCACAGAGTTCAATACGGGCAGCCCCGTCCGCACGGGAAGCGGGGAATCGGGCATTTTTACCCTTCGCCAATGTGTTGTAGCGCGGGTCGCTCTGGTGCACTGTCTCAATCGCCATGACGCTCCTGATCTTGATCGCAAACGATCCTCTGGCACAGCGTATAGGTCACTCGAACTATAGCCGAATCGTTATTCATCGGTGAGGAAGTCTTGTTGGGATGGAGCTTGATTTCAATCTGACTGTAGCGGCTCGTTTCTCGCTTAGCCACAGTCAAATGGCCCGCGTATGCATAGGTCTTATGCCCTATGAGTCTACAGGTTCACAAAGTCTGATCATCATAAATCAATGATGTCGTTTTTTTCGAATTTGGTGCAGAAAATCAAGAGTCTTGCCGAATTCCATGGAGAGTCGGAGTCAATACAGGGGAGTCTTGTAGCTGTTGGCAATTCGACATGCCTGTTGAGAGCAGCGGGGAAATTTTGATTAAGCGCGCGCTTAGATGTTTTCGTGTTTTAGGGCAATTGGCCTAGAACAAAACATGGCAACAGCCTAATGACAGATCGGCAGTTCAACGTTTAAATCACCACAAGCTACCGCCATACTGCCTTCTCCACTGAGCATATCGAGTTTATCAAAAAAGGCGATCTGTTGGTTACGGATCTCCGGTCTCGCCATAGTTTCAGAACCATACCGAAAGACAAGTCCAAACTTTTTGGAGGTTGTGCCGTGAAGAAAGTTCTTCTCATGATTTGTGCGTTGTTCCTCATCTGCTCTGCGAAAT
>JAATGG010000179.1 GCA_015654835.1 Terriglobales bacterium | reverse complement strand
GACCGTTGCTGCAAATCGGAAGAGAGAGTCTCGGGATGAAGATTACGATTCAAGGGCAGGACTATACGGCTGTGGTGGATGCGGTGCAGCCGCTGACGGTAGAGCGCAAACTCAACGAGCCGTCGCTATGCCAGTTATGGTTGAGCCTGCCCTCGGACGGCAGCTTGGCAATGCCTCTGCGCAACCAACGATTGCTTGTCAGCGGAGAAGACGGCACGCTCTATTTCACCGGCTACATTGCCATGAGTCCGCTGCCTGAATATGCAGGCGCAACGATTGAAGGGCCGCGGTATCGGATCGCCATTCAGGCCTTGAGCGACGAAGTGTTGCTGGACCAATTGCTGATGCCGCCGAGCACAGGGGCGGCCGGCCAGACTGCCGGCGCGTTGCTGAGCGCGCTGGTGACTCGTAGCGGAGCGACTACGCTCTCTACGCAGGGGCTGGTGCCGGGCGCGGCGGTGAGTCACTTCGTTCCCGAACCGGGCGCATCGTGGAGCAAGAGCGCGGGCCAGGTGGCCAGCCAGGTTCGATCCGCATATCGGGCAGTGAACGGAGCCCTCACGCTGTCGTCGTTGCCGAGCACGATCCACGCGCTCAACGAGAGCGATGGCAGCCTGAACCTGGCGAGTCTTGCGTTCACGGCCAGCACTCAACGCGGGCTGGCGAACGACGTGACGGTTTGCGGGGAGAGTGAGCCGGTTGCGTATGCAACGGAATACTTTCTGGGGGATGGAGTTACTACACAGTTTTACTTAACTGCCGAGCCCTATGCGCCTGCTTCTTCCCGGTCTACGATCATTCGCGAACTGTTCAACGAGGCGCAGATCGATCGGCGCGTCTGGGGCACGCTGGGGGAATATGGCGCCATCACGCTGGGAGGGGGCGGACTGGCGATGAACGGCGGCAATGGAATTGACGGGGAGACGCTGCTGAGCTGGCTCGATCCGATTGAGATGGGCGGAACATTGCTGCTGGAGGCGGTGGGCGTTACGCTTGCGCCGGGCAGCGCAGGGATGCTTGCGGGTTTCTTTGTCGGCATGGAGACAGCGTCAGCATGCACGGCGGGTTTTCAGGCGACGGCGCAGCAGGGGAGCGGAGCGGTCGCATTGCAGCCGGTGATCGAAGGAACACCGACCGGCGTCGTATACGCAATCAATTCGGCGAACCAATATACGCTGCGGACCCGGGTGCATTGCCCGGAGAGTGTGCGGGAACTGGGTATCTATCGCTCCTTTGGCGATAGCGGTTCGATCACTTATGGGGGGCAGACTACCGCGGGCTCAGCCAAGATACAAATGGAGATCCAGGAGTTTGTGAACGGTGTGGGCGGGATGCCGGTGACACTCTACGACGGTGGTATCGGCAGCCTGCCTACCGTGTGCGACGTGGTGGCGGCCAGCAGTCTCAACTTGATTGGAACCATGCGCGCTCTTAACCTGACGAATCTCGGTTCGGGATGGGTGGTGAGCACGCCAGTAAATGGCGGCACGCATACGCGGCGGCTGGGCACGACGGTCGAGGCGGCAGAGTGCACGATAGACCGCAGCGGCAAACTGGTGTTCTATACGGGATATATACCGCAGGCCGATGAGCAGATCGCGGTGAGTTATCGCACGACGGGACGCGCGTTGGGACGGGCCGTGAATGCGGATAGCCAGGAGGCACTTACGCAGGCGGGTATGCCCGCGGTATCGGCGTGGATTGGATCGGTGACGTCGCCGGCGGCGCGCTGCTCGCAGGATTGCCGCAATGCGGCCCTGGCGATTGAACAGGCCGCGGCCGGCGTGAGCGCATTGTGGAGCGGCACTTACAAGGGGACGACGGCCACCTTTGCCAGCGATGTGTGGCCGGGCGACTCCCTATTGGTGGAGGCTGTCGGCTTGAATGCGCAGGTGGTGGTGCGGTCGGTGAAGGTGAGCTATCAAGGCAGCATTCCGGACGTGGTTGAGTATGCCGTCACTTTTGCCAATGACTGGGCCGACGACCTGGCGATCAAGACGAGCGCCACGGTTCCTGCAGACGCATGGCTGCCGGCGGCAATTGCTCCCAGCTATGCCGCCAATCTTGCGGGACTGACTGTATCCGCGCTGAATGGGAGCACGGTGACCATCCATACGGGAACTGCGCCGCCGGAGGGCGGGGGATTCGAGATACGGCGGCGCGATTTCGCATTTATGCCGGGCGAAGATCCGGACCTGGTGATGCGTGCGAGCCTGCAGAACATGACGTTTTCCCGCGCATCCGCCAATGACCGGTTCTACATAAGAATGTTTGACGGAGCGACGCCGCCGAACTATTCGGAGTTTTCGGCGGCGCTATTTATCAACCTGCCGCTGGGGTCATAAGCGGCGGGTCTTCGACGGAGAGACGGAGCCCGGTGGATGCGCATGATGAATGAATTCGAAGCACAGGTGTTGAGCGATCTGAGCGTGCTGAAGACGCAGATGACCGGATTGATGGGCGACGGCAATGGCGGACGGATTGGCGAGTTGGAGCGGCGCATCGAGCGGCATGAACAGAACTGGCAGCGCGCCAAGGGCTTCTTGGCGGCTGCCAGTGTGCTGTTCGCCGTGATCGAAGTGGCCATGGAGGCATGGCACCGGCGCTGAGGCAACTTCGATTTACACTCACTTCGAAAATGCGCGCAGTGCCAGTGCCGATGGAATCGCAGAGTTTAGCGGCCGGTACCGCCGACGGTCATCTTATCCAGCTTGATGGTCGGCATGCCGACTCCGACGGGCACGCTCTGGCCGTCTTTGCCGCAGGTGCCGATGCCTTCATCCAGCTTAAGATCGTGACCGACCATGGAGACATATTTCAATGCTTCGGGGCCGTTGCCGATGAGGGTGGCATCGCGCACCGGGGCGGTGATTTTGCCATCTTCGATCAGATAGGCTTCAGAGGCGGAGAAGACGAATTTGCCGTTGGTGATGTCAACCTGGCCGCCGCCGAAGTTCACGGCGTAGAGGCCGCGCTTGACGGAGCGCAGAATGTCTTCGGGCGCGTCGTCGCCGGCGAGCATGTAGGTGTTGGTCATGCGCGGCATGGGGATGCACTGGTAGCTTTCGCGGCGGCCGGAACCGGTGTTGGCGGCGCCGGTGAGCTGCGCGGAGAGCTTGTCGGTCAGATAGCCCTTGAGCACGCCGCCCTCGATCAATACGGTCTCCTGCGTGGCCGAACCTTCGTCATCCACATTGAGTGAACCGCGGCGTCCAGCGATGGTTCCATTATCCACCACGGTGACTTTGGAACTGGCGACGGACTGGCCGATAAGGCCGGTGAAAGCCGAAGTTCCCTTGCGGTTGAAGTCGGCTTCGAGTCCGTGTCCCACAGCTTCGTGAAGCAGGACGCCGGGCCAGCCGGGGCCGAGCACGACTTCCATTTCGCCGGCTGGAGCGGGCACTGCGCCGAGTTGCAGAATGGCGCCGCGGGCGGCTTCGCGGGCGAGATTTTCAGGACTTTTGGTGTGGATGAACTGGTTTAGCCCGGCGCGGCCGCCAGCGCCCGTGGAGCCCTTGGTGGTGTTGGCCCCGTCCTTGGCAATCACGAACACGTTGAGGCGGCAGAGGGGCTGAGTATCGCTGGCAAAGGCGCCGTCGGAGGCTGCGATCAGGATGCGGCGCAACTCCTCAGAGTAACTGGCGCGCACCTGCACGATGCGCGGATCGAAGGCGCGGGCAGCGCGGTCGGCGCGCAGAATCAACTCCAGCCGAGCGGCCAGATCGAGATCGAAACCGCCTAACGGGACCGGATAGAGATCGGCGGCAGGCGCTTCGGTGAAGCCCTGCACGGGCTGTTTGGCCGGACCCGAGGCGATGAGCGCGGCGGTACGCGCGGCATGAAGCAGGCGCTCGGGGCTGAGGTTGTCGGTATAGGCATAGCCGGTGCGCTCGCCCGAGAGCACGCGGATACCGCATCCGGCGCTGGTGCCCTGGCTGGCGGATTTGACGATTTGCTCGTCTACGCCCAGCGCGGTTGCGGTGACCGACTCGAAGTAAAGATCGGCATAATCGCCGCCGGCGGCCAGGGCTTCGCCGAGGCAGCGCTCCAGCAGCCGTTCGGTGATGCCAAACTTCTCAAAAAAGTACCGCTTATGACTGGAGCCCATGTGGCTGGGGCTCGTGTGATCAAGGCTTGGGAAAACAGCCGGGTTGGTCATCGTAATTTCAAGTTTACGCCCGTTTCCGCATCGGCGTGCGGGGCCGGAAATGGAGCTGCCTGCGGTTTTCTCTTTTGGTTCTTGCGGGCTGTTCCGCGAGCATTGGAGCCGGGATCGTGCTACGATTCGAGCCATGAAAAAGATTTTTGCTGCTGTCCTGTTGGTGATGATTTTCGCCAGCCCGGCCTTCGCCGCTCCTCGTCATCATCACCATCACCCCCATCACCATCACCGCGTAGCCTAGATTTGAACCCCGGCCCCGAAGCTGCATCATTGCCGGGGCCGGACCAACCAACTATTCCGTTTCATTTTCTGAAAGGCGTGTTAAGGTTCGTGCCATGACAGACTTGGACGACCTTCGCTTTCCCATTGGCAGCTTTAGCCCCCCCGCCAGCAGCATGAGTGGGGTGCGGGCTGCGCACATACAGACGCTGCGACTTTTGCCTGAGCGCCTGCGAGCCGCTACCAGCGGCCTAAGCGACACGCAGCTTGATACTCCTTACCGCGAAGACGGCTGGACCGTGCGTCAAGTTGTGCATCATCTGGCAGATAGTCATTCCAACGCTTACATCCGCTTCAAACTGGCGCTCACCGAAGACTGGCCTACCATCAAGCCCTACGATCAGTCCGCCTGGGCCAATTTGCCGGATAGCCGGTGGCTGCCGATCGAGGGATCTCTGGCGTTGCTCGACGCCCTGCATGGACGCTGGGTGGCCCTGCTCGAATCCTTGCCGGAAGAGGATTTTCGCAAGGGCTATAACCACCCTGAGTCGGGCCAGCAGAATCTAGCCAAGGCATTGGCGTCCTATGACTGGCACTCGCGCCATCACACCGCGCATGTGACCAGGCTGCGCACACGCCGGGGCTGGTAGCCAGCCGATGGCCGGCGATGAGACTGCAACGTCTCCAGAGCGGCTGTCCCAAAGCATCGAAGCCTATCTTGCCGAACACGCGGGCGCTGCCCTCCTTGAAGATGGGCGCGTCCTGTTCGACATGCGGACCGCGCACTACTCGGTAACCGAGTCGCATGGGCGCTGTCTTTTGCAGTTTTGGAGCGAAGAGCGGAACCTGATCCGCACCGTGGTCGGCCTGCAGGAGCGCGCGCAATGCCTTCGCCTGATGACACGGCGCATGGGCGTGACCAAGCCGCAAGCACTGGAACTGGTTCCGACCAGCGATCGCCGTACGCCCACGGTGCGCGATACGGCGCGGCGCAATTATCAGCGATTGCTGGAGAGGGTGCTGGCGCGCAGCTTTATAGGCTCGAAGGTGGACGGGCTGCGGTCGGCCATGGACCTGGAGCATAGCTTTGGACCTGCCTATGTGCGCGGACGTCTTCTGCGCGGCACGGCTGCCGACGCGGTGATCGGCGTGAGCGAGGCGGAGTCTGCACCGACAGCAGACGGTATTTTGACGCTGGGCATTCTCTGGCTGGACTATTGCAGGCAGCACGGGGATGGGCGGCGGCATTTTGGCGGCCTGAAGGTGATTGTGCCGACCGGGGCGTGGCGGACGACGGCGGAGCGCATGGCGTGGTTGAACCATGCCGCAGCCGACTTTCAGATCTTTACCCTGGACGAACGGGGCGAAGAACTCACGCCGGTGGATTTTCGCGACACCGGCAATCTGGATTCACGGCTGATGCATGCCTTTTCGGCTGCGACGGCCATCGAACGCTGCCGGGTGGGATTGGAGCGGATTCTTGCCCTGGTGCCGCCTGAAACGAGGGAGCGCGTGGAGATTCGCGCTCGCTCGGCCGCCGAAGTGGGTCTACTGCTGCATGGGCTGGAGTTTGCACGGGCCCGGCACGGGGTTGCAGCCCACTCCTTTGCCCGTGAGGACGAAGTAACGTTTGGCGCGGGCGCCAATGAGACGCTGCTGGCCCCGGAGAATGAAGCACTTTGCCGGGATTTGTGTGCGCGGCTTTTCGCCAGCCGGCATCCCGACGGAGCGCATACCGATCCGCTGTTTCGCCTGCAGCCAGAGCGCTGGCTTGAAGCCCGGCTGCGCAGCGGGATTGTCGAGTTGCTGCCGGGACTGCGGGCGGATCTGCTTTACACGCAAGTGCCGGCGCTCTCAACCGGCGACCGCGGTCTGCTGGACATGCTGACCCTCGACCGCGAGGGACGGCTGGCCGTGGTGGAACTGAAGGCGGATGAGGACCTGCACCTGCCCTTGCAGGCACTCGACTATTGGGTTCGCGTGCGTGCGTTGAACGACGACCGGCAGCCGGGCAATGGGGGAGGTCGGCCGCTTTCGGCCTTCGAACGGCAGGGATATTTTGCCGGAGTGGAGGTTTCTCCGCAGATGCCGCGGCTGTTGCTGGCAGCGCCCGCCCTGCGCATTCATCCCGCGAATGAACCGGTTCTGCGCTACTTTTCTCCGCAAGTGGAATGGGAGTTGATCGCGCTGAGCGAGCATTGGCGGCGCGAGTTGAAGGTTGTCTTCAGGAAGCGGGGCGGGCTGGCCCAGGGATGATGCGCTGGAGCCTGCCAGTTCATGGAAATGGCCGGGATTTCAGGCAGGAAGGCTGCCTATCTATATGGAGCAATGCCATTTTGGTACCCCGTGATCGAGATCACATATTCATTTTCGAAGAAAACGGAAAATCAATCATCCAACGCGTGGTACTTTCGTTTAGGAAAAAAGGTCACCAAGTGCGGGTTTTCCGCCGCCTTTAGTGTAGAAAGGGAAGAACATGGCCAGCCAAGTTCTCGAAAAGCCTGAAGTGAGAGTGTCTTTGCCTCCCATCCCGATCGACAGTTATACGCGTCGAGGGATGAAGGCATCGGTGCGGCAAGGCCCGGCTCTGGTTGCAGAGATGCATAATGCGCCCGAGCAGAATGTGAGCCGCGGAAACTGTGCGCGGGGCATCTGGATCGCGATCAGCATCGAAGCTGTGGCCGCAGCCTGCATCTATGGAATCTGGCAGTTATGGCATCTTTTAGGGTAAGCAGCCCCGACGCTTTACCCTTGAGCGATTAACCTGAGAGCAATTAAACCGTTCGAGCAAAAAGATCGTTCTTCTCGATGGCTCCCGTCATCGTGCGCAGTCCCGGATATCGCTCACCAACGCGTCGATCCGTGCCAAATCCGCATCCCAGGCAAACATAAAGCGCGCTGCTCCCCCGATAAAGGTGTAGAACTTCCAGCCACGTTGCCTCACCCGCTCCAAAATTTCATCGGATGCTTCGACAAACACCGTATTGGCATCGACCGGCGAAACGATCGATACATTGGGGATGCCGGCGACCTGTTTGGCGAAATACGTTGCACAGCGATTGGCGTGCTGGGCGTTGCGCAGCCAGGCACCGCTCTCCAGTAATCCAGCCCATGGGGCGGCCAGGAAACGCATCTTCGACGCGAGTTGGCCAGCTTGCTTGCAGCGATAGTCGAAATCGGTGGCCAGCCGGTGGTCAAAGAACAACACGGCTTCTCCGACCGCCATACCATTTTTAGTGCCGCCGAAGCAGAGCACGTCGACGCCGCTCTTCCACGTCAATTCCGCGGGAGAAAGCCCCAAGTGAGCGCAGGCATTGGCGAAACGCGAGCCATCCATGTGCAGTGAAAGCCCGTGGGCCTTGCTGGCCGCGGAGATGGCGTGCAGCTCATCCGCCGTGTAAACCGTGCCTGTCTCGGTGGATTGAGTGATGGTGACAACGCGCGGCTTGGGGTAGTGAATATCCTGGCGCTTGGCGGCGAGCTCATGAATGGACTCGGGGCTCAGTTTGCCGTCGACAGCGCGGGCCACCAACAGCTTCGACCCGTTGGAAAAGAACTCGGGCGCGCCGCATTCATCTGTTTCCACATGGGCGGTGTCGCTGCAGATGACGCCATGATAGGACTGCGAGAGCGACGCCAGGGCGAGGGAATTGGCGGCCGTGCCGTTAAAAACCAGGAAAACGTCGCAGTCGGTCTCGAACAGATCCCGAAAGGCGTTGGCGGCGCGGTCGGTCCACGGATCTTCGCCGTATGCGGAGACGTGGCCGCGGTTTGCCTCTTCCATGGCCGCCCATGCTTCCGGGCAGATTCCCGCGTAGTTGTCGCTGGCAAATTGTTGGACGAGGTTCTCTGGGGAGATGTTCAGAGCATTCATGTCTATGGATATGATAGCGCCGCGGTGCCTGAGGGTTCTTGAGGAATAGGGTACGAACGCGTAGTTTCCGGCTGGTGGCGACGAACTGCAGGATATGCAGTCGGAGCAAAGGTCGAGCGGGTTTTTCAGGTCTTCAGGCGAGCAGGTGGAGCGCACTTGCTCCGTTGACGACTGCGTCGGTGACCAGATGACGGTCGAAGGTGGCCAGCTTTCCGTGATGTGCCGCAGCCAGGGCGAGCAGGTAAGTGTCGGTAATTTGGCCTGAATCCAGAAGACGTGAGCTGTCGATGCGTTGCGGATCGATGAGGGTTATGTCGTCAGGCCAGAATTTATGACCACCGAGAGCGCGCAAAACAACCATGAGTTCCGCGACCGCCGCCGGAGTTCCGGGCGAATTGGGATAGCGCGCGGAGCCTACGATGCGGAGAACGCCGTTTTCGGTGAGCGGGCAAGTGGCCCAAGCCTGTTTTCCTATTGCGGCAAACCAATCGTGCGCCCGGTCATGTTGCACATGGGCCGGATCGATGAGGGCGATCAGGACATTCACATCGAGCAGGTAGCGGATCACTGCAATTCATTCTCAAGCTGCCGCACCAGTTCCGAGGTCACACGAGCGGCGCCGGGACGCAACGAGAGCAGAGGGATGCCGTTGCGGGTATTGCCAGCAGGAGGGCTGGGACGCAGGGCGGTTCGAGCCAGCGCCGAGATAACTTTGCCGACACTCTTGCGTTCGGTGGCGGCAAGTTCTTTTGCAGCCGCGAGAATGTCGTCGTCGATAGAAAGGGTGGTACGCATCTTTACGCTCCAGAGAGCATCACGCATCAATCATCATACATCAAGCCGAACTTATTTTAAATGAACGCGCAACTGGAGGCAGAGAGAAGTTTGGGGGGGGCTTCTCTCCTTTTACTACTCGTTATTACCGCAAAGGCAGGCTCAGCTTATGGCTTCGCTCGCGATGACGACCTATTTCCCTGAAGACTTCCTGCTCAGCTACTTTTTCAGCGGCTTTCTGGCGAAGTAATACAGCGAGAAAGCCAGGGCGGCGAAGGCTAATACAGACACGTAGCTGTTATCCAGGAACGTGTGCGGAAAGTTCAGGATGTCGCCCTTGCCGACCGTGGTTTCGTAGCCTTTGAGGGCTACGCCGAAGAGGCCGACGATGCCGCCGGCGGCGATCAATCCCGAGGCGTAGAGGGAGCCGGGAGAGATTTCGCTTTCGGACTCCGAGGCGTCGCCCCCTGCCTTCTTGACTGCCTGATCGATGAACCAGCGGACGACTCCGCCGACGAAGATGGCCAGCGTAGTGCCGATGGAGAGATAGGCGCCGACGGCGAACGACAGCGACCGGATGCCGAGCAACTCGACCGCGATAACCAGAAAGACGCCCATCATGACCAGTCCCCAGGGAAGCTTGCGACTGAGGATGCCGTTGATGACGGTGGCCATGAGGCGGGCCTGGGGGGCGGCGGCTTTCTCGCTGCCAATGCCCTGAATCCACTGCACTTCGATGCGGCCCGTCGTGGGCGAATAGAGATATTTGCCGTCGGCCAGCTCGGGCGATCCGAGCGCGTTGAGGATGACGTATTCGCCCTTGTGGTGGACGACCGAGGCGTTATTCGGGCCGAGGACGGGGAACTGCGCGGGCAGGCGCTTCGCATCGTTTTGGATGGCGACGCCGGGATGCGCTGCGGAGATGTTCCAGGGCTGGGCGGCTGCACGGAAGGTCTGCAGGCCGGTATTCATCAGGTTGAGGGTGAAGCCGATGGCGATGGTGGAAACGACTACACCGATCATCAGAGCGATCTGCTGCAGGCGCGGTGTAGAGCCGACGATGTAGCCGGTTTTGAGGTCCTGCGAGGTGTCGCCGGCGTTGGCTGCGGCGATGCAGACCACGCCGCCGATGGTGATGGCGAGAGCGCCGAAGGCCGGGCTGGTCCAACCCTTGACCAGAAAGATGGCAGAGGTGGCCATGAGGGTAGCGATGGTCATGCCGGAGATGGGATTGGCCGAACTGCCGATGAGGCCGACGATGCGCGAGCTGACGGTGACGAAGAGGAATCCGAAGACGACCACCAGCAGCGATGCGGCCAGGTTGGCCATCCAGCCGACATAGGCGCCGGGGACGGGCTTGAACTCCAGAAAGAAGAACATGCAGGCCACGAGCAGGATGGAACCGATGACGACGACACTCATGGGCAGGTCATTTTCAGTGCGGATAGGCTTGGCCTTGGCGGCAGCGGCGCCGGGGCGCAGATTTCTGAAGCCTGAGGTGAGTGCGCCCACGATGGTGGGCAGGGTCTTGAGCAGGGTGATGAGTCCCGCGGCGGCTACGGCTCCCGCGCCCATGGGGCGGATGTAGGTGGACCAGAGCTGGCTGGGGCCCATCTGGGCGATGGGAATGGTGCCGGGATAGATGGGATTGGGCAGATCTTTGCCGAAGAAATAGATGAGCGGCATGAGGACCAGCCAGGAGAAGACGCCGCCTGCGAAGATGACTCCGGCGACGCGCGGACCAATGATGTAGCCCACGCCGAGATACTCAGGGGTGGCGTCCGCCTTGATGGAAGCGCCCCTGAGAATGTGTGCCGGGCCGAAGTCCGGCTGATATTCGGGTGTGCCGGGCCAGGCCTTGAAGATGTTTTCGTTCTGGAAGAGCGTGTAAAGCGCGCCCAGGCCGAGGCCGAAGAAGACGCGGCTGGCGAGAGAGCCGCCGCGCTCGCCGGCGATCAGCACGTCGGCGCAGGCGGTGCCTTCGGGATAGGTGAGGTTGCCGTGTTCTTCGACGATAAGCTGGCGGCGCAAGGGGATCATGAAGAGCACGCCGAGCCAGCCGCCGATCAAGGCCAGCAGAAAAATCCGCGAATATTCGAGATCGAAGCCGAGAAAGATAAGCGCGGGCAGGGTGAAGATGACTCCGGCAGCGATGGACTGGCCGGCGTTGCCGGTGGTCTGGACGATGTTGTTCTCAAGGATGGAGGAGCGGCCAAAGGCGCGCAGAATGCTGATGGAGAGCACCGAGATCGGGATGGAGGCGGCCACGGTCAGACCGGCGCGCAGGCCTACATACACGGTGACTCCTCCAAAAATGATGCCGAAGAGCGAGCCGAGCAGGATGGCGCGGAAAGTGAATTCCGGGCGGTTCTCGTTGGGCGAAACAAAGGGCTGAAACTCGGGCACGAAATGCCTCCAAAGCGCTTGCTAGCGGAATTGCGAAAATTGCCTGAAAGGGCGAGTTTAGCAGCGAAGGGGGCTGCGGTTATAGGGGCGGTGCGGAGGCCGCGCTGCGAGAGAAGCTTGCGGCCTTGCAGCGGAGCGAGCTCGCCATGCGCGACGGCGCGCGGATCGTGCCACAGCGCCGCGGCGGAGATTTGTCGAAAGCGGCCTTGTGCCGGTAGGGTAGGGGCAATCGCACCCTTCTCCCGGAGAGACGAATTCCTATGACCAACCCAGCCCAATCTCCCACGGCTGTTCAGCGGCTTTTGTCGCTCGATGTGCTGCGCGGCGTCACCATCGCTTTCATGATTATGGTGAACAACAACGGCGGCAGCGGCTCGTGGGGGTTTATGAATCACGCCCAGTGGAATGGGTTGACGCCGACGGACCTGGTGTTCCCTACATTTCTCTTTGTGGCGGGTGTTTCGGTGGTATTCGCCTTTGAGGCACGGCTGGCGCGTGGTGCGACACGGGCGCAACTGACCCGGCACACGGTGCAAAGGGCAGCCATTCTATTTCTGCTGGGCCTGGTGACCAATGGGTTTCCCTTCTTTGTGCTGACACACCTGCGCATTTATGGAGTGCTGCAGCGCATCGCGATCTGCTATCTCGTGGTCGGACTGTTTTATCTGTGGGACCGGAGCGCCGCTAGCAAGATTGCTGTGCTGGCGGGAACGTTGATTGGCTATTGGTTGCTGGTTCGGTGGGTTCCGGTGCCGGGCGCGGGCTTGCCGGGGCGCGATATTCCCTTTCTCGATCCGGACCTGAACCTGGTGGCGTGGCTTGATCGGCATCTGTTTCCCTTCCATCTCTATGAAGATTGGACGACCCACAATCTGCGCGACCCTGAAGGGCTGCTCAGCGATATTCCTGCCGTGGGGACTGTGCTGCTGGGCGTGTTGACCGCGCTTTGGCTGCGTGGGCGCCGGACGGCCACAGCCAAGGCTCTGGGACTGGCCGCGGGCTGTGTGGCCTGCCTCGCCGCGGGCTATCTCTGGTCGATCTGGTTTCCACTGAACAAGAAGATGTGGACCAGTTCGTATGTGCTGGTCGCCGCGGGCTGGTCGCTGGCCGTGCTTACGCTGGTTTATTGGGCTGTGGAACTGCGCGGCTGGCGCAAGGGGTGGACATGGCCGTGGCTGGTCTTCGGTTCCAATGCCATCGTTATCTATATGTTCAGCGAGTTGCTGCCGGGTGTGCTGGGGAACATCCGCTTTACCGCCGATGGCCGGAAAACGGATGTTCTGATGTACACGTTCAATCATGTATTCGCACACATCCCAGACCCGGGATGGGCTGCGTTTGCATTCTCGATCACATTCACCGCGTTCTGCTTTGTGCCGGCATGGATTCTCTATCGTCAGCGAATCTTTATCAAGGTGTAGCCGCGATCAAAGGGTGTATAGCAGCGCAGTGCAGATGCACTTGATGGCACGATCTTTCGTGGCATGTAAACCCGCGTCGAAACGTTCTTGGGAGCGACAGGCCGGGAACCGCAGGAGGGCGCCGGAATGTAGCAGGATTCGGTCCGCTTTCTATCCCTCCCCCTTCTGTTTCTCGCAGATTCTTAGACAACAAAGAAAGAGTCGGCTTGTTAGACGTAACCGCCGGGACCGGCGGACTGTGCCGAAGCCCTCCATAACTTATGCATTTACATCCGTTTCCACGGCGACTTCAGGCGTTGTGCTCCGACTGCGATCAAACCGCAAAAAGCAGGTTGACAAGCGTTGATGGAGGGGCATTTAATGTGGACCGATTCGAGAGGAGGGTTCTCGTGGATATCGAACTTAAACGTTTCATCACAAATATTCCAAAAATCGGAGAATGCAAAAATGGTTCTCCCGATCCGCGGAGCAGTTAGATTTTCCCGAGGCAAAATTTCTAACATCCGGCAGACGATTTCAAGTCTGCGAACTTACTTCTGAGAACCCAATCTTCCCCCTGAGAAGCACGTTATTCGAGGGAAGATTTATCCAATCGGTGATAACGATACCGCGGCTCGCCATGGTGCCGCTTCCCGGATAGCGACGTTGCAGGCAGAAGCGGAGCCTGCAAACCATTTTGACGAGGATGTGCCAGTAGAAATCGCAACGTTCAGAGCGACCCTCAAGGGCGCCTGGAACAAGACATCAACCATAAGAACAAAAACAGCGAGGGTAATTGCATGACAAAGGCAAGCTGGAAATATGCAGGCCAGTGGGTACAAAATCTTCATGGGTGGGGCAGATACCTACTCCTTCTCACCGCTCTTATTTTTGTTTCCTCCACGGCATTTGCGCAGTTAACGACGGCCGACATTCTGGGTACAGTTGCAGACTCGACCGGAGCGATCATTCCCGGCGCAAACGTGACCGTGCTCAACGTCGACACGCATGACAAGCGCACTGCGCAGTCGAACGCCAGCGGAGACTACTCCTTCAACCTGTTGCAGCCGGGCCATTATTCGGTCACGGTGCAGGCGACGGGGTTCAAGGCCACAACTCAGACGCTGGCTGTCGAAGCCGGGGATCGCGCCCGCGCAGACGTTCACCTCGAGATCGGCTCCGAGTCCGAGACGGTTACAGTCGAAGCGCTTACTCCGCTGTTGCAGGCGGACAATGCCACGGTAAGCTCAACAGTCTCAGAAGCAGCAGTGCAGGATTTGCCCCTGAATGGCCGTAACTTTGTGCAGCTTGTCCAAACGGTTCCAGGCGCCAACGAGGGTCCCGGCAACGGTTTGACCAGCGGTAACCGGCCCGACGATCGCCGCCAGAGCAGCGGTTTCTCGGTCAATGGTCAAGACACCACGCTCAACAACTACGTCATCGACGGCATCGACAACAACGAACGCATCATTGGAACAATCGGCGTCAAGCCTTCGGTGGAAGGCATTCAGGAAATCTCGGTCCAGACCAACAGCTATGCTCCGGAAGCCGGCCGTACGGCGGGCGGCGTGGTGAATATCGTCACCATGGCAGGCAGCAACGCGTTTCACGGTTCCGCGTATGAGTATTTCCGCAACGACGTATTGGATTCGCGCAACGTAACTTCGCCGGCAGCCTCGGTGCCAAAGGCGGAACTGCGGCAGAACCAGTTCGGCGGCAGCATCGG
>JAATGG010000082.1 GCA_015654835.1 Terriglobales bacterium | reverse complement strand
TGGACGCCGATATCGACGAAGGCGCCGAACTTGGTGACATTGGTGACAACGCCCTCAAGCACCATGCCGGGCTGCACGTCGGCGATTTCCCTCACCTGCTCGTCGAACTTGGGCGCGACGAAGGTATCGCGCGGGTCGCGGCCCGGCTTGCGCAGCTCTTCCAGAATGTCGTTCAGCGTGAATGTGCCCACGGCAAACTGCTTCTTATCGACCTTTTCGAGAAGCTGCGGATTGCGGATGAGTTCCTCGACCGGCGCCTGGATGGACTGCGCAATCTGCTCGACTACCGGATAGGACTCGGGGTGAACGGCGGTCATATCCAGAGGATTGTCGCCGTTGCGGATGCGCAGGAAGCCGGCGGCCTGCTCATAAGTTTTAGGACCGATGCCGGCCACCTCAAGCACCTGGGTACGGGAGCGGAAACGGCCATTCTCATTGCGATAGCTGACGATGTTGAGGGCGGTGCGCTCGCTGATGCCGGCCACATAACGCAGCAGCGTCCATGAGGAAGTATTGAGATCGACGCCGACGCGATTCACGCAGCTTTCGATGACGGTTTCGAGCGAAGTATGCAGTTGGCGCTGATCCACATCGTGTTGATATTGGCCGACGCCAATGGATTTCGGATCGACCTTGACCAGTTCGGAAAGCGGGTCTTGCAGGCGACGGGCAATGGAGATGGCGCCGCGGACGGTGAGGTCGAGGTCGGGAAACTCCTGCCGGGCGATGTCGGAGGCCGAGTAAATGCTGGCGCCGGACTCGCTGACCGTGGCGGAGAAAATGTCCTGAATATTCTTTTCTTTCAGGAAGCCGCGCACGAAGGCATCGGTTTCGCGCGAGGCGGTTCCGTTGCCGATGGCGATGGCGCGGATGGTGTGCTGCTGCAGCAGCGACTCCATCTTTTTGGAGGCTTCGGCAATGCCGTTCTTCGATGTATGCGGATAGATGACGTCGTGGGCGAGCAGCTTTCCCGTCTCATCGACCACCGCAACCTTGCAGCCGGTGCGCAGGCCGGGATCGATGCCGAGCACCGAGATGGGGCCGGCAGGCGCAGCCAGCAGCAGGTGGTAAAGATTGTCGCGGAAGACCTGGATGGCATCGGTGTCAGAGCGTTTCTTCAACTCCAGGCGAATCTCGGCTTGAATGGAAGAATTGAGCAGCCGCTGCCAGGAGTCATCGATGGCGGTATCGAGTTGACGGGTCCAGTCGCCCTGCTGACGATGGATGTGAGTGCGCATGATGCTGAGCGGGCGCTCCGGCTCGATTTCGATGAGGAAGTAGAGCACGTTCTCGCCCTCTCCACGGCGAATGGCCAACATGCGATGCGAGGGGATGGTCTTGACCGGCTCCTTGTAGTCGTAATACATCTTGAACTTTTCCTGCTCATCGACGGCGTCGGTGATCTTGCGGCTAACGATCGTGCCTTCTTCGAACAGGAGATGACGCAGGGCTTTGCGCAAGTCGGCATCTTCGCTGATCCACTCGGCGACGATGTGGCGGGCGCCTTCGAGGGCCTCGTCCACATTGGGGACGCCCAGTTCGGCATTCACAAATGTGGCAGCAAAAACTTCAAGCGGATCGGCTGCCGACTGCTGCGCCCAAAGATATTGCGCGAGAGGCTCCAGGCCCTTTTCGCGGGCGATGGTGGCCTTGGTGCGGCGCTTGGGGCGATAGGGCAGGTAGAGGTCCTCAAGCTCGCTCTTGTCGAGCGTGGCCTCGATGCGCGCTTTGAGCTCGTCGGTGAGCTTGCCTTGCTCGGCGATGGAGGCCAGGATGGTGGAACGGCGATCCATCAGCTCGCGGAAGTACGCAAGCTTTTCTTCGATGTCGCGGATCTGGACCTCGTCCAGATTGCCGGTGGCCTCTTTGCGGTAACGGGCGATGAACGGAACCGTTCCCCCGTCGTCCAGCAGTTCGATGACGGCCACGAGGCCGTGCATGGGGAGATTCAGAGTTTGAGCGATATGGAGGAGAATTTCGGGGGAGAGCGATTTTGTGTCGGTCATGAAGAGTCTCAGGTCATGGTAAATGGTCGGGGTGAGGAAATCGTGGTCCGGGGCGAGAGCAGCGCTGGGGAGGGGAGCTGGGGCCGGAAATCGGAAGGCAACGGCATGCGGATGGACTGTCCCCTGCCCGGCTCTGCCAGGATGGCTGGTCCGTTCCAGGTCGAGTGAATCTTGAGTCGTGGCAATGAAGGACTCAATGAGAATCAAGCCAGTGAAATTGGATTTTGTATATCACAGATATTCACCTTGCCACTCTATTTGCGCCGGGACACCCACGATGCGCTTCGACTGTTCTAGACTAGGGTTTCGGTAGATGAGCTTTTATCACAGCTCCGCCGGTCAGGTCGTCGAATGTCTTTGTTGCGCTCCGCTTTTATTGGCCTTTCCCGCAGTCGTATTTTGCGCCACTTCGGCGAGCGCTCCCGTGTAGGACGCCGATTGAGTTCCCGATTCGTCGCAGGCATGACGATCGAGGAGGTATTGCGCGCCGCTGAAATACTGAACAAGCAAGGCATCGCTGCCACGCTGGACGTGCTGGGCGAAAGCGTCTCCTCTGAGGTGGATGCCCGCAAATCTGCGGAGGACTATCACCGCCTGCTGGACGAGATTGCGGCGCAGAAACTAAATGCCAATATCAGCGTGAAGCTGACGCAAATGGGACTGGGACTTTCGCCGCAACTGGCCGAGAATTTCGCCGCCGACTTGGCCGCCCACGCGCGCATGACGGGCAGCTTTCTCCGCATCGATATGGAGGACTCGTCCCTGACGCAGGTGACGGTGGATATCGTGCGGCGCCTTCATGCAAAGCCGGAGTTGAAGGGCTCGATCGGAATCGTGATCCAGGCGTACCTTTATCGCTCGCAGGCGGACATCGAACAACTGCTATCCGACGGAATTCGCGTTCGCCTGTGCAAGGGAGCCTACGACGAGCCCGCGTCGGTGGCCTTTCCGCACAAACCCGACGTGGATTCAAACTATATCCGGCTGAGCTGCATGTTGCTGGAGAGCCCGATATTTCACGGGCTGGCGACCCACGATGAAGCGATCATAAGCGAAATCAAGTCGTTTGCCGGCCAGCATGGAATCTCTCCCAGCCAGTTCGAGTTCCAGATGCTGTTTGGGGTGCGCCGGGATCTGCAGCAGCAGTTGGTGCAGGAAGGCTATAACGTGCGCGTCTACATTCCGTACGGGCCGGAGTGGTATCCCTACTTTATGAGGCGGCTGGCAGAGCGGCCGGCTAACGCATTTTTTATCGCGAAGAACCTGCTGCGGCAATAGAAGTGGCCCCGTCAACTCTGGATTCTTGCCAGGGCCTGCTGCGCCAGGTCCGCAACCGCTTTGGCGAGAGTAGCCGAGGCGTTGAGCGACTCGGGGCGTTCGAGCCGGATGCCGCGCTTGGCGGCGTACTCGCGGAATAGGATATCCACGTCATAGAGAATCTCAACGTGGTCGCAGAGAAAGCCGATGGGCTGCAGCAGCAGCGTTTTGACGCCGGCGGCGGCGATGATGTCGAGTGTCTCCTCCACCGAGGGACCGATCCACGGGCCGCCGCTGGTTCCCTGACTCTGAAAGGCAAACCATCTTTGAGGGATTTCGGGCAGACGCTCGGCGACCATGTCAGCCGTGTGGCGGGCCTCTTCAGTGTAAGTATCGGCTCCCTCGCCGGGCCAGAGTCGAGGCTGGCCTTGCTGCTCCTCGCCGGGAGCGGGCGGCTGCACGGTTCGGGTCGGCACGCTGTGGGCCGTGAATAGAACGGGGACCGGCGCGCCGGTTTCGGCAGTGAGCTTGGCCTCGGCCGCACGCAGGCGCTCGGCAAATGCGTCGGCAAGGAGCGGATGAGACGCCCAGTCTTCGGTGAAGTCGATGCGGAGAGGTCCTGCTTCCGCTTGCACGGCGCGCCGGAAGAGCCCCACACTCGTGCGCGAGTTCTGCGGAGCCAGGCAGATGACGGCGGCCTGTTCAATGCCGTCGGCGCGCATTTGGCGAACGACATCGGGGATGTAGGGGCGCCAGTTGCGCATCCCGACGTAGACCGGCACAGGATGACCGGCCGCGGCCAATTCCGCCTGGATGAGGCGGCCCTGCTCCATGGTGATCTCGGTGAGCGGGCTGCGGCCGATGAGGGAGTAGCGGTGCTGAATCTCTTCGACAACGTGCTGGGGCAGAGTACGTCCGCTGACCACGTTGCGCAGGTACTCGGGAATCTGATCGATAGTCTCGGGGGTGCCATGGGCAAGAAGCAAAAGAGCCTGTTTAGCCACGGGTAGCCTCCTGATGGAACTCGCGGACCATGCGAACGACGGCCTGCACGTTTTCAACAGGCGTGGTAGGGACAATGCCGTGGCCGAGATTGAAGATGTGGCCGGGGCGGCCTTGGGCGGCGCGCAAGATTTCTTTGACGCGCAGTTCGAGAATCTCAACAGGCGCGAAGAGCGTAATAGGGTCGAGGTTGCCTTGCACGGCATGATTATGACCGACAGCCCGCCATCCCTCATCCAGGGGCTGACGCCAATCCAGGCCGATCACGTCGGCTCCGGTAGAGGCCATGTCATTCAGTAGGCCGGCGGTTTCGACGCCGAAGTAGATCACGGGCACGCCCATGGCCTGAACGGCACGCACCAGGCGCTTGGATGCCTCAAAGGCGTATTCACGGTAGTCGGAGAGGCCGAGAGCTCCGACCCAGCTATCGAAGATCTGAATGACGTCGGCGCCGGCCTGGACCTGAAGAAGGCAATACTTTTCGAGTACCTTCACGATCTTGTCGAGAAGCATGCGCCATGCCGCTGTGTCGCGATACATCATCTGCTTGGTGTTGATGTAATTTCGAGAGCCACCGCCCTCGATCATGTAGCTGGCCAGCGTGAAGGGCGCGCCGCAAAAGCCGATGATGCCGAGCCGGTCGCGAAAATGGGTAGCGACCTTCTGGATGGCGCGCGCCACATAATCCAGATCGCTGGCGCGGTCGGTACGCAGGGCACGCACATCGTCGGCGGTGCGCACCGGATGGTGCACGACGGGCCCTTCGCCTGCCTGAAACTCGAAATCGAGCCCCATGGGCTCCAGAGGAAGCAGGAGGTCGGCAAAGATGATGGCCGCATCGACGCCAAGCTTTTCAGCGGCGGTGATGGTGACCTCCGAAGCCAAGTCCGGCTGTTTGCAGATTTCTACCAGCGTGTGGTGCTTGCGGACCTCGCGATACTCCTGCATATAGCGGCCGGCCTGGCGCAGAAACCAGACGGGGGTGCGATCGACGGGACGGCGCAAACAGGCGCGGACAAACCGGCTGCCATCGAGGATGGTCTCTGAAGTTGGGTTCTCGTTCGTTATTTCCATGCTGGGTTAATTTTACCGGGCGCTCTTGAGATTACCGTCCAAAAGTCCGGTGAAAGTTGCCGGCGTCATTTATGGATTGGCAGGAGGCCTACTTTTTCAAAGGCGGAAGCCGCGCCAACGACCTGAGGGGCATGGGACGGTAAGCCCCATGCCCCTCCCGGTGCTAGAACGTTAACGCCCCGGATGCAAGCGTCTTGATGAAGACCATGCGCAGGTCTTCGCCCTTAGAGAGTCCGCATGAACGCTACCAGATCCTTCTTTTCCTGATCTGTCAGCTTGGTGCCCAGGACAAGATTGAAGTATTCGACGGTGTCCTCAAGGGTCAGAAGGCGGCCGTCATGCAGGTAGGGAGGCGTGTCTTTGATTCCGCGCAACGGGAACGTCTTGATAGCGCCATCGCGAGCCATCATCATGCCATTCACGACATGCTGATTATAGAAACGCTCCGCATGGAGGTCGTGCATCGAATTATCGGTGTAGTAGGAGCCGGAGTGGCACTCGGCGCAACGTCCCTTGCCGAAGAAGACCTCTTGTCCATGCAGTTCCGCAGGAGTGGCCTTGGCAGGATCGAGCTTTCCGTCCCAAGCCAGTTTCGGCGCTGGAGGAAAGTCGAGAATCTCCTCGAACTCGGCCATGAAGTGGACCTGGCTGCCACGCTCCAGGACGTTGACACCCTTCTTGGCGGCAATGACGTGATCGCCGTCAAAGTAGGCTGCGCGCTGTTCGAACTCCGTGAAGTCTTCCACGGTCTTGAGAGCGCGCTGCGAACCGAACAGACGCTGGATGTTGACGCCGCGCAACGGAGTGGTTTCGATCCGGTGGCGGAACTCCTGGGGACGGATGTCGCCGACCAGGTGGAAGGCGCCGTTGGTGTTGCCGTTGGCATGGCAATCGAGGCAGGCTACACCGCGGCTCGCCTTGTCGGAGCGGCGATCCACCGTCTCGTTGAACTGTTGCTGCGGGAATGGAGTCACCAAAAGCCGCAAGCCTTCAAGCTGCTTGGGATTCAGAACACCGCTGAACAACGCATAGTAGTTGTCGATCGTCACCAGTTTGCCCTGCGATACGTCGCCGAGATCGGGGCGCGTCGTCAGGTACAGGGCCGGAGGAAATTCGGGGAGAAAGTGGTTCGGGATATCGAAATCTAGATCGAAGCGGGTCAGGTCGCGGCCTTCCTGCTTGTTCAACTCGTCGATTTCGGTCTTGGGGAAGACCATGCCGCCTTCAGGATGGTTGGCATGGGGGAGAGGCAGAAACCCTTGGGGGAAAACGCCCTTTTCGCGGATTTCGTCCGGAGTCATGTGGTTGAGCTGACTCCAGGTGGTGCCGGCGGCCAACTTGACGCGGACACCCTCTTGAACGGGCTTGCTGCGATCCATGGTGACGCCGTTGGCGGGACGGTCGCTGAGGTCATACCGCTCGTTCAGCAGGTCCATTTGGCGCTTCATGATTTCCGGTTTGGCTGCGACCATCCGGTCATGGATTTGAGAAAAAGCTTCCTTGTCGTCGACCGACAAATAGCTGTTCTTTACTGGCTGTGCGTCCTGGCCACTGGCTGAAACCCTGCCACTGAGCAGACACGCACTCACAATACCGGCGCTGACAATGCCGGCGGCCGCTATCACCCGCTTTAAATCGCTCATTCTTATTGCCTCGCTTTGAAATCAACGAAAAACCAATCGACAAAGTGAAACAGTGAGGAAAGAGACGGGGAGCCCAAAGAATCACCAGGGGAAAATGCTTCAACACTCAAATCACTGAAGCATTAGGAGTGATCGACAATCGCAGGGACGGAAAACGGGGAGCAATTGTCGCTTGCGTGCCGGGAACCAAGCCGATAGTTTGCACCTGCCTGCCCCACACGCACGAGGGAATAAGCTTCCGAGGCCTCTCGCACACTTGGATGCCGCGTATGCTGCCGAGGGTTCAAAGTTGCATTGGCTGTGAAGCTCATTCCAAGGGAGATGGCGGGGGAAAGCCAGCGTGCAGAACAAAAAAAGCGGCCCCCGTCATTAACGGGGGCCAAGTTGCCTTGGTTCTCTCGTGTTGCGAGAGCTTTTTTGGCGGCCGTACGGCGGGGTAGCCGTCGGCGCGGATAATAGCCTCGGGGGAGTGGCTGCGCGGTTTAGGGCCGCTCCGCACCATTCAAGGAAGCAGCACCCTGGGGTGGTGCAGTTTCCTGGGCCGCCAAACTGTTTTCCATCACCCGGATGTGCACATTGCTGGCTCGTACTGGCTTGGTATCTTCCTCGCCACGGGCGTTGCCCAGAGCCACTGCATGCATACGGTAGACGGGAATGTCGTGTTCAACGAAGTAGCGCTTGACTGCTTCGGCGAGATGCTGCGAATTCTGGATGCCGACACTGCCGGCAGCGGGGGAATGCGCCTCCATCTCTAGGATGTAACCCTGATGGCCACTGACGCTGGCCGTCAGATCGTCAAGCTGTTTGCGCGCCGCAGCCGAAAGCACGGGCTGACCGCCGCGAAAGGCAACATCCGCTTCACTGATCTGGTGATATTGGTCGAGCCCATTGACCGTGGTGTTCAACCGGTCGACATGGCCGGATGCCGCCTGCGCCAAAGTGCCGGCCTGCTGCGCCTGCGTGCCTGCCGCCGTGGCCGTCTGGTTCGCCGCATCCGCAGTGGACTGCGCCTGATGGATGCCTGCCTGCGCCCGGCTGTCTACATCCTGAATGTCACGGGCATTCTTGGCATTGACTTCATCCAATTCCGTCAAACGGTCATTGATGGGGTCGATCTGCTTATGGACCCACTTTTTGCGGGCCATGGGATTGACCCTACCCCAGAACCCCTCCTTCGGGGCCTTGTTGAGCGGCTGTGCCGTGGGGGAGGACTGCTGCTGGGCCGCTGAAGGAGGAGCACTCTGGGCGTCCCCTGTGGGCTGAGCCTGCTGCGCCAACGCGGGGAAACCAATCGCAGATGCCAGCATAAGGATGCCGAACTGGCGGGGGAACAGATTCCGGGATGTTGCGTCAGATTTCATGAAGTGAAGCTCCTTTTCGAAGCATTCTCCGCAAGATGTCTGCGGGTCGAGCGGTAATGTCTGCTCGCCCTGTATAGAGCAATGCGCGTGCCAAAGCAGGAGAATCAGCAAATTAAACATCGATCTGCTTTGTAATCTTTCGCTTAGATTGGATTCATCAATAAAAACAGAGCGGCCGCGCAGAGCAGCGCGGCCTGATCTACTGTGTAAGTTTTGCCGAGGAGAGCATTTTCTACCGGGTAAAGATGGAACAGGAGGCGATTCCGGTGGGGTTTACCTGGTTTCGACGCGAACGATGCGCAACTCGGGATACGCGCCGTCCCACTCGGATGAAACCGCGTCGAAGATGAGGCGGAAATCCTGTTGAGCCCCGGGCTGCAAGGGCGATGCGGAGACTGGCTGCACATCGATATAGGGCTCTCTCATGCGAATGATCTTGAGCGACTGGGTGTCGTTTTGCACGATTTCGTGGGCGAAGTTGCGAAACAGCACCTGGACGGTAACGCCGCTTACGACGCGCGCCCCCTTGTTAGCGATGTGGCCGTCAACGTAAGTGAGCTTGCCACCTGCCAGATTGCCCGACTCACTCATCGCGAGATTGGTAAGAGGCAGATTGAGGGCATAGGGGTCGGGCGCTGCTGAAATGGGCGTCGCTTTTGCAGCACTCTTGCCATGCTGCAAAACCAATACCGCGACAGCAGCAATGACAACCACCACGGCAGCGGCCACAGCCAAGGGCAGCCAGTTGCGCTCGCGCGTCTCGGCGGGGGGAACGAATTGGGGACCAGCACTCATGCTCACGAGCGGATTTTACACCTGCCGGTGGATTTTCGACTTTCCTCTGCGTCTCTTGAAGCCGTGAGAAATCGCGCAGGGGATCATCTTTCTTGAGGCGACACTCTTAGCTTCCAACTTTTAAGAAGGCTGGAAGAGAAAATCCGATCTGTAAAGGAATTTTCTGCCGCTTTACGTTTCAATCAGTATGAGTGGTAATTTTCAGAAAGAATGGGCGCCCCGAACACTTTCGGTTCATAGCCGCACTTTGGTTTATGACTGCTTCGGAGGCTGAGCCGATAGGAAGATCGGGTCCATACTTCGATACGTATTTGTTATGCGTCATTTGTATTTCTTGCAGCATCTCCGGCCGCTCCGTGACGTCTAAGAAAGTGAGCACGGAACAATTTTGATTTCACTTCCGTAACCTATGCCGAGAGGCGTAGAAAGGCAGGCGTACCGATGCCCACCTCCCCTCAATCCGCATCCACCACTCTGCCGGGCTCAACAGGCGAACAGGACCGCACCCAACAACCGGGCGATCTGGTGTACCAGGTGATGACGATAGCGGCGATTCTGCTGCTGCTCGGCAGCCTCTGGGCATTTTGACGCTGACCAGCTAACCCGACCCGATGGGTAGCTTCTCGGCTCCTGGCTCCTTGGGATAGCGGGATGGCATACCAACTCTGGAACGGGCGCAGTTGCAGCAGGTTGCAACTGCGGATCAGCCGAAGCGGGCGCGCTTTACACCGGTTTGGCGGAAGTCCTTGCCGGTCATCTCCACACGGATGCACATTTCAGCCAGACGAGAGAGCATGCGATCGCCGATGCGATCGCCGAGTGACGGCTCGCGGGCGGCGCGCTCGGTGTCGGTGCGGGCTCCGTTGCCGGCCGGCATATCCGCATAGTTGGTGGTGATGATGGTGGTGAGTTTGTCGTTGTAGCGGGTATTGAGAATGAGCGCGACCGTGTCCCAAACCCACTCGTTGGGCTTTTGCGATCCCAGATCGTCGAGCACCAGGACTTCGGCGGCAAAGACGGGCCGAAGCAGTTCCAACTCAGTCGAATTCACCTGCGGGTTGTAGCTGTTCTGGATGTTCTTGAGCAGTTCGCGATAGTCACAGAAGAGGCCGCGGACACCGCGCTCACGGACCAGGCGCTGTAAAACACCGACAGCCAGGTGAGTTTTGCCCACGCCGATGGACCCGGTAAAGATCAGCCCTTTGCCGGCTGTATCGATGGGATAGGCCTCGACAAATTTACGGGCCGTCAGCAGGGCCTCGGAAAGGGAGCGGTCGGCGCCATGATAAATCTCATAGGCATCCAGGGAGCAATCCCGGTAGCGTCCCGGGACGTGTGCGGCAGCGAGACGGCGCTCTTCGCGCTCCATCTGCTGGCACTCGCAGGCGCGGGAAACCCAAAGGCCGGAGTCGGAAACCGCGCGGACCAGGCCGACGCCACCGCAAATCGGACAATCATTCATTCTTCATCAAGCGTAGCGCAACCGGCGCTGCGGTGCAGAGCGTCCCCGATTGTGGAAAAGCAGACGACACGCTTTGGCGCGGTTTCCTACAATCAGAAAGGATGAATGGAACGGCTTCGAGAGCGGCGGACCCTGTGCTGCCGGAAGTTGCCTTGGCCTTCAATCGAGGAGAATCGCTGGTGAAACGAATTGTTTTGGGCTTTGCTGTCGTTGTTTTTGCGCTATTGGGACTCTCATCCGTGAGAGCGTTGGCGCCTCAGGCGCCTGCCGCAGCACCCCTCCCCCCCCCACCCCCAGCGCCGCAGGTATACGACGCAAAAAACGACTGGCCCTGGCTAGGCCGGTACAAGGAGGCTGATTTGGCTTTGGCTGCGCCCGCAGCGGGCGAAAAACGCGTGGTTTTTATGGGTGACTCGATCACGGAAGGCTGGCATTTCGACGGCCCGGTAGGAGGTTTCGCCGAGAAACCCTATATCAATCGCGGAATCAGCGGAGAAACGACGCCGCAGATGGTACTGCGTTTTCATCAGGACGTGGTCGCGCTGAAGCCAAAGGTCGTGGTGATTCTGGGCGGAACGAATGACATCGCAGGCAACACAGGCCCCATGACCCTGGGCGAGACAGAAGACAACCTGACCGCGATGGCCGAGTTGGCCACGGCCAACCACATTCGCGTGGTGCTGTGCTCGGTGCTGCCGGCATTCGACTATCCGTGGAGGCCGGGGATGACGCCCGCGCCGAAGATTCTGACGCTGAATGCATGGATCAAGGACTATGCGCAGAAGAAAGGCTACGTCTACGTGGACTACCACACGGCGATGAAAGACAGCCGCGACGGGCTGCCCTCCACGCTGAGTGGCGACGGCGTTCATCCGCTGCCGGCCGGATATGCGGTGATGGCTCCGCTGGCCGAAGCAGGGATCCGGAAAGCACTCAGCAAGTAAGGGCGACCGGAATTGAATCGCCGGCGAGCAGAATGTCGCCGGCGATTTTCAGGAGATCGATCGCTTCCCCCTACCGCTCATTTAACGGGCAAAGGCGTGGCGGCTTTCCCAGTTCACGCGCACGCCCATCGAACTTTCGGCGCGCCCACATTGGAGAACCGCTCAAGCTGCCTGAGCTACTGTTGGGCGGCAGGAGCGGGGTCGGGAGCAGGCGACGCAGCCGGCTCTTTGGCCATGCTGCGGATGTAGTGAATCAGGTTCCACACATCGTCGTTCTTGGCGCGGCCTTCGGCTTCGGGCGGCATCTTGTCTTTGCCCTTGCGGATGGCATCGAACAGCACCTGATCGGGCTTGCCGGCCAGGGTCTTCGGGTCGGTCCAGTCATCCAGGGTCATCTGCATGCTTTTGGCGATGTCGGTTTTGCCGCTTCCGTTGGCTCCATGGCACATGGCACAGTCAACTTCATAAAGCTTGTGGGCCTTGGCCTGCGACTCAGGAGTTATCTTGACGGAACTTTTGGCAGCGGCAGGGGCGTCCTGAGAGACAGGCGCCGGAGCAGCCATGGGTGCAAATGCGAAAGCGATCACTGCGGGAACGAGGAGCAACGGCTTGGTGAGCATGGCAGTCTCCTCAGTTGCAGGTGTCGGGGAATAGGCAACTTGCAGCTGGTTGGGATTTCTGCCACTCATTATAGGCGCATCGGGACGGAGTGCAGTAACGGAAGCGATTGCTAAAAACGGCCGGCTCGCCCTACAATAGAATAATTGCAGGAAAGGTCTGTTGCGAGCGATGCCTAAGGAAAAGATTCACCCTCAATATGACGCAGTGCGCGTGCTTTGCGCGTGCGGAAACGTTTTTGAAACCCGGTCGACCAACAAGGGCGATATCCGCGTGGAAATCTGCTCGGTTTGCCACCCGTTCTTCACTGGCAAGCAGCGCTTGGTCGATACGGCAGGGCGCGTCGAGCGGTTCCGCCGCAAGTATGCCAAGGCTGGCGAGGCAACGGCAGCCAAGTAACCGGCGCCACAGCAATCGGGTCATGCAAGCTGGGCCTCCGCCATGGCGGAGGCCCAGCTTTGTTCGGATACCGATTTCAGATGTATTTTGGAGTGCAAAGGCTGTTAATGGCGGGTAAGGGCTTCACCGTAAAAAAGGACTGGGACAACCCCAGGGAGCACGCGATGCCGGCGGAGACACGGGTACCGGCGGAGATGCGCCTGGGTCCAGTCGTGGTGACCCCCGCTACGGTTCTGGCGCCTATGGCAGGCGTCACAGACACCGTGTTCCGGCGCTTTATTCGTCACGCCAGCCTGTTTACCGCTGCCGCCGGCGATGGCGGCACCGCAGTCGACGCGGAAGTGACCAATGCACAGTCCGGCTGCGGACTGCTGATGACGGAGTTTACCTCGGCCGATGGGCTTTCGCGGATGCGGGAGACGAAGCGGCAGCGGTATCTCACGTTTTACGATGACGAGCACCCTATTGGGGCGCAACTCTTCGGGTCGAACTTTGAGACGCTGGCCGAGGCCGCGCGCATTGTGCAAGACACCGGCTTTGACACAGTCGATCTGAACCTGGGATGCCCGGCCAAGCGGGTGGTGGGTTGCAACGGCGGGTCGGGGCTGCTGCGCGATTTGCCGCGCATCGGTGAGATTTTTCGCGCGGTGCGGAGCGCGGTCACAATTCCCTTCACCGTAAAATTCCGGCTAGGCTGGAACGATGCGCAGATTGTGTGCGTGGAACTGGCGAAGATGGCCGAGTCCGAGGGGCTGAACGCCGTGGCGCTTCATGCCCGCACCCGCGAGCAGGGCTATAGCGGCCAGGCGCGCTGGGAGTGGATTGCCGCAGTGAAACAGGCGGTCAAAATTCCAGTGATCGGCAACGGAGACATCCGCACGCCGGAGGACGCGGCTGCGATGGTAGCCCAGACGGGCTGCGACGGGGTGATGATCGGGCGGGCAGCTCCGGCCAATCCGTGGATCTTCAGGCAGATTGCGCAATACACGGCGACGGGCAGCTATGACCGGCCAACCTTCGAGGACCGCTATCGGCTGATTCGGGCATATTTT
This sequence comes from Terriglobales bacterium, assembly GCA_015654835.1. GTDB lineage: Bacteria > Acidobacteriota > Terriglobia > Terriglobales > Acidobacteriaceae > Telmatobacter. Next base: position 16,161 of record JAATGG010000082.1, on the reverse strand, counting down.
CAAATGCTGCTGGATGAAGCCGAGGCAAGCCAGGCACTGCCGCGCGCCGCCCGTCACGGTGAGACCTCGGGCAAGATGAAGCAGTTTGCGTCTTGGTTTACCCATGGAGTGCCGGGGGGAGCCAAGCTGCGAGGTGCGATCTACCAGGCTCGCACCGGGGCTGCGGTCTTGGCCCAAGTGGATGCATTTTTTGAGGCGCAGATTGCAGCCGGGCCGGAAACTGCCACTGCCGAAGCCGATCAAGAAGCAGAAAGCGATGCGGCCCTGAGCTTCCCTGAAGCCACCATGGTCTGCGACTAAAATCCTCTTCGAAGCAATCTCAGTTTCCAAAATAATAGCTTGTTCGGCGGGCGAGGACGCGGCTCGCGAAGCATTGATCCACGCCGTGGATGCCGCTCTTTATCGCCCCAAGACAGCGAACGGAACTGTGTGATAGCTGCGGAAATTTCTGCGCCCAAGAAGCAGACGAAGCGGGTGGACCGTCTGCAATCTTAAGGAACGAGAATCAGCCTGCGCCGGTCAAGCCGCAGGCAGCCGGACGGTAGCGCGGGCTCCCTCGCCATCTTCGCGATTGAGGAGGCGGATCTCACCGCCGTGGGCGCGGGCGATCTGTTGCGCCAGGGCCAGACCTACGCCGCTGCCTTTGGGCTTGGTGGTATAGAAAGGCACGAAAAGATTTTCGGTATTGGCAATGCCTAAGCCTCGATCTTCAAGGGTGACGAAGGCCGAGGAATCCGCCATACGCCATGTAACCCGCACCGTGCGCGCATTGTTGGCCAACGAAGCATCGACGGCATTGGCAAGCAGGTTGATGAACATCTGTTCCAACTGATCGGGATCTGCCTGCAAGGTCGCTGGCGGGCCCGGCTCGAACTGCACCATCACTCGTTGCTCAAGGAGCACGACCCGCTCCAACAGGGTGCCCAGGGCAACGGTCTTGAGATGCGGCGGGGGCAACTGGGCCAGCAGCCGGTAAGACTGCACGAAACGATGCAGGGCGTCGGCGCGGCTCTCGACCACACCCAGGCCGCGGCGAAAGTCGCGAAGGGTAGTCTCGTCTCCGGTTATCTGATCCACACGCACCAACAGGCTGCCCGCAATGGACTTGATAGGGGCAAGGGAGTTGGAGAGTTCGTGGCCGAGGACGCGAATGAGACGCTTCCAGGCGGCCTGCTCTTCTTCCTGAAGGGGAAGGCTCACATCGGCGAGCAACAAGAGTGTGTGCGGCACGCCATCCTGACGAAACGCGGCCTTGCGCAGCAGCCAGCGAGTGGGTTTGGAACCGAACGAGTGAATGGCCTGATCGGGCGCGGCAAGTAACTCCTCAAGGCCAAGCTCATGCGCGGTATGTCCGAAGCAGCGGGCATAGGGGCGGCCAAGCAACTGCGCACCTGCGGTATTGACGAGTTGCAGCATGTTTTCGCGATCGAAAGCGAAGAGGGGTGCGTGCATGACTTCGAGAATGCGGGCGAGCAACGCGGTGGATTCGAGAGAGCGCACGCGTTGCTTCTGTAACAGATCGGCCAGCGCATTGACCTCGGCTGCCAACTCGCCGAGCGGATCGCGTGTACCCGCTCCACGGGCGCGGAAGGAGTAATCGCCTTCGCGCAACGAAGCAACGACATTCGAGAGCGTCTGCAGAGGACGAATCATACTTTCAATGAGCGCAGCGGAAATCAGCCCCAGATAGAGCAGCAGGCAAACGACCAGCAGGATCGCCGGCCCGACAGAGAAATTGGAACGGTAAAGAAGGATCGCGGCGAAGAGGAGCGCCGGCAACGCCAGCAAGACACAGTAGAGCGACGCCCGGCGGGTTGCCGAGCGCCGATGCTTGCGCCTGCCTTTGTCCTTTGTCATAGGCCATATTTTTCGATGCGGCGATAGAGTGCGGCGCGGCTCAGGCCGAGAGCCTCGGATGCCTGAGAGATATTGCCGTCGCAGCGGCGCAGCACTTTGCGGATAAGCAGCGCCTCGACCTCATCGATACTCATGTTCTCAAAAGACTGGGTAGACGAGCGAGCAGCCACGATGGCGAGATTCGCAGGCTCGACCTCTTCACCGCGGCAGAGAAGCACGGCACGCTCTACCGTATGCTCCAACTCGCGCACATTGCCGGGCCAGGGATACTGCATCATCTGCTGCATGGCTGCGGGTGAAAAACCGTTGACCTGCTTGCGATAGCGGGTGCGATTGCGCGTAAGAAAATGCTGCGCGAGAAGCGGTATATCTTCACGGCGTTCCCGCAGCGGGGGCAGATGAATCTCAACCGTATTGAGGCGGAAGAGAAGGTCTTCACGGAAATTGCCGGCGGCGGCTTCCTCATGTAATTGCGCGTTGGTGGCGGAAAGAAGACGCACATCGACGCGGCGCGTTTGCGACGAGCCGACGCGCTCCAACTCTCCTGTCTCAAGCACACGAAGCAGTTTGGCCTGCTGGCGAAGAGGGACGTTGGCGATTTCGTCCAAAAACAGAGTGCCTCCGTTCGCCAGTTCGAAGCGGCCAATGCGGTCGGTACGCGCGTCGGTAAAAGCGCCCTTGACGTGCCCGAAAATCTCGCTCTCGAAGGTGCCTTCGGGCAGTCCGCCGGCGTTGACGGCCACAAGCGCCATGCGCGCACGCGGCGAGGCGGCATGAAGCAGCTTGGCGACGATCTCTTTGCCAGTGCCATGCTCTCCGGTGATGAGCACGTTGGCGTCGGAAGGACCGACCTGCGCAATGAGCTCTAGCACCGGCTGCATGGCGGGCGCGGCGGCAATAAATTCAGGCATGCCCTCGGCGCGCAGCAGGCGATTCTCAAGCTCCAGTTGCCGGGCGCGACGCAGGGCTTGATGTAACTCCGCGTGGACGCGCACCAGGCTGACGAGGCGCTCGTTTTCCCATGGCTTCTGGACGAAATCGCGCGCACCGCGCTTGATGGATTCGACGGCAAGTTCGATGTTGCCCCAGGCGGTCATAACGATAACCGGCAAGCGCGCATCCATCTCCTGAATGCGCGCCAGCAGGTCAAGTCCCTCTTGCCCGGAAGTCGTATCGCGAGTGTAGTTGAGGTCGATGAGCAGCACATCGTAATCACACTGGCCGAGAGCTTCCAAGAGTAACTGCGGCGAGCGTACGGAATCCACATGGATTCCCTGGGGTTGAAGCAACAACTCGACGGCCTCGAGAATGTGCGGCTGATCGTCAGCGACGAGAACGCGAATCGGGTTTTGCTTGCTAGAGATGGCTTGCCTCCACGACGCCGGTTTTGGCATCGGCGATCGAGATGCCGTACTCCTCAAGGATAGAGCCTGTGGCACGCCGCACCTCGATACGCGCTTTCTCGTAGGCGGTCTGCGCGGCCACCAATGCGGATTCGGCAAGAGCGAGATCGCGCTCCGCCGCCAGAGTCTGCTGGTTCGAGCCGGCACCGAGTTTCTGCTCTTTCTGCATGATATCGAGCGTGCGCTGGGCGAGGTCGCGTGCGTTGCGTGCAGCGTCGACGCGGCTTCCGCCCTGTTCGAGAGCATAACGTGCGTTGCGAACCTCGATGCGAATGCGCTTCTTCAACTCTTCAAGATATACCTGCGACTGCCGGTATTCGAGCTCGGTGCGATATTGGTCGGCCTTGGCAACACGATTTCGCAAGGGCATATTCAATTGGAAGCCTACCTGGTATTCGGGCGCAGTGTTATTCAGTGCGCTTTGCAATGCACCGCCATAGCCCTGCGGCAGCGTGGTCGCAATCGATTTGTCGTAATAGCTGGGATTCAAATCGCCGGCAGTTCCCGTTCCAGCATAGAGACCGTAAGCGGTGAGTGTAGGCAACAAAGCATTGCGCGCGGTCTTGCGACTGAGCTCACGATTTTGCAAGTCGAGGCCCGACTCTTGCAGCTCGGTGCGCTTAGTCAGCGCCTCCGCAATCATATCCTGCACCGGTTCGGCAACGGCCTGAACCTGGCTACCGATGTGATCGGTAGGCACCACGGGCATCTCTTCTAGTATCGGATTGTCGAGTGTCCGGGTGATAGCGTTTTTCATCAATAGTTCCTGCAGTTCAAGGGTCGTGCGCGCCACCGTCAAATTCTGCTGACGGGTAGCGAGTTCCCCTTCCGCTTTGAGCACATCCATCTCAGGAATCGCCTGCAGTTCAAGCTGCTTGCGGCTGGTATTGAGCGTCTCGGCAGCAAAGGCTACCGAACGCTCCTGCACCTGTTCGTCATCATAGGCGCTCACCAGATCCCAGTAGATATCGCAGATCTGAGTTATGGTGGCGATCACCTGCGCCCGAAAAGCGATGTCCGAAATCTTCTGATTGGTGCGGGCGATACGCAGGAAACGCAAATTGGGTCCCAAGCCAAAGCCCGCAAGTAACTGCTGCTGAAGAACGACCCGCGCTTTGGTAGAGAGCACCGGGCTGAAGTAATCATAAGTGCCATTGGAGGTCTGGCGGCTGTTGCTCCAATCCACCTCCAAGCTGCTGCCTGTCGGGAAGGCCTGTTGATAGGTGACGTTGGCTTGCTCCGAATTGATCTTATAAACGGAAACCCCTTCGACCTGAAAATTGGAAAGCTGCTGATAACTGTGATCCACATATACCTGTGCGCTGATCACGGGATCATAACCGGAAACGGCAGTGCCAGTCCCCAGAGTGGACGATACGATGCCTGAAGCGCCGGCACCTGCACCGCCCGCGCCGCCCGTCGTGCCCCCTGCGCCACCGCCTGCACCCGCTCCACTGGAGCCGAAGCCGCCCGCGCCGCCCCCGGGTGTGCCTTGCACGACGCCGGTATTGACACCGCGCACCTGGCCACCGGCCGCAGTGCGCAAGATATCCATTTGCGCGATGGGCATGTTATAGCGCGCGATGACGATATCGAGGTTATCTTCAAGGGCCAGATCGATGGCGTTGCGCAAGGAGAGATAGATTTTGCCATCGCGCACCAGTGAATCAAGGCGCGTAGAATTCGCCATGCTAGGTGGGGCCACTATTTTTCCACGATAAGCGTCGATGGGGTTGTGCGACGAATGCACAAGTTGATCGAAAGGAACGCGAGCCGCATCAGACTGAGGCGCGGGAACGGTCGGGGTCTGCGCCGACACTGCCGACGGAGAAAGCGACGGCTCGACAGCCGATGCCAGGTTCGCTTGCAGCAGGAGAATTGCGGCAATAGCTGTCAGACGAGTCTGTATCGAACGGGACGGGCAAGTGGCGGAGTAAGTCACTTCGTGTGTACCTCCATGGCAGGAACGGCCTCGTCACGCGTAAGCCACCCGTCGTGCAGTTCAAGAATTCTTGATCCGTAGCGTGCGTTCTCTTCCGAATGCGTTACCTGCACGATGGTCGTGCCCTGACGATTCAGTTCGCGGAAAAGTTCCATGATTTCGCGGGCCTGCGTGGAGTGCAGATTGCCCGTGGGTTCATCGGCCAACAGCAGCGCAGGCGCGTGGACAACAGCACGCGCGATGCCGACTAACTGCTGCTGTCCACCGGATAGCTGGTTGGGGAACAGGTCTTTCTTGGCCACGATCTGAAAGCGGTCGAGGATGTCGGCAACCATCCCCTGGCGCTCTTTCCCCGGCAGGTTCTTGTAGGAGAGCGGCAGATCGATGTTCTCGGCTACGGTGAGATCATCAAGCAAGTGATAACTCTGGAAGACCATGCCGATGCGCTGGCGGGCAAGGTCGGCTCGCTGCTTGCGATTGAGTGAATGGACAGGAGTTTCGCCAAACCAATATTCTCCGTGCCAGCTATCATCGAGTAGCGCGAGCACATTCAACAGCGACGACTTCCCTGCTCCCGAGGGGCCCATGACGGTAATAAACTCGCCTTCGTTGATCGTGAGACCGATGCGGCGCAGCACCCATGTTTCGGTGTGGCCGGTCTTATAACTGCGTTCCACATTCTTGAGTTCAATCATGATTCTCTGTTACTCCGATCTCAAAGCGAGCATAGGGTCGATGGAAGCGGCGCGGCGGGCGGGCAACCTACAGAGCGTAAAGCCGGGGAGTGGCGCAACTGGCGTATGGCGTAGCGAATATCCTGAAGAATCGATCGCATGGTGAGTTTCCTTTCCTTGGGATTTCCGGGCTACTCCGTACGCAACGCGCGTATGGGCTGAATGGCGGCGGCGCGGCGAGCAGGCAAAGCAGCCGCCAGTATCACCATTACGGAAGTGAGAGCGACGACGGCAGCCAACGTAAGCGGGTCGGCACCCGAAACTCCGAAGAGTTGACTACGGAACAGACGCGCCAGCACAAGGGTGGAGGGGAGCGCAACCGCAGTGGCGATTGCGGCGATGAAAAGCATCTCGCGCAACACGAGCATCACCACGCCGGAGCGTTGCGCACCAAGCGCCAGACGAACGCCAATTTCTCGAGTACGCTGCTCAGTGGAATAGGCCAACACACCATAGAGACCCACCGCCGACAGCAGCATAGCCAGAGCCGAAAAGCCGATGGCGAGTGTTGCCAAGGCGCGTTCTTCTGAGGCACTGCGGTCGACCTGAGCTTCCATGGTGCGGAGACCGTCGACCACCAGCGTGGGATCCAACTGGTGCACCGCCTGTCGAATCGCCGCTTGTACCGTGGCAGGCGGTTGCGACGTGCGCACGTAGATCTGCACGCCCATTGGGTGCTTCTCTTGCAGATAGGGCCGATAAACGGCGCCCCCTAATTCGGTGCGCAGGTCGGTGTGCTTCACATCTCCAACGACTCCGACAATGGTGATGTCGGGGAGAGCTGTCTCACGTCCTCCTACGCCTAAGGTGCGTCCCAATGCATTTTGTGCGGAGCCATAAAAACGTTTGGCAAAGGCCAGGTTGACGACGGCGACCTTCGGCGCTCCCTGTGCGTCAGAGGTAGTGAATTCCCTGCCCGCCAGCAAAGGTTGCCGGAGAGTGGCGAAGTAACCCACTGTAACTTGCGGCTCTTCAAAATCCATATTTTCGTCTTCAGCAGGCTTATAACCCTGGACGGTGAAGTTGGAGCGATTCGTATTGCCAGAGAGTTCAGGATCGGTGGTCGCGGCAGCATAGGTGACACCGGGAATCTGGCTCAACGATTCGATCGCTTCGGTAACGATCCGTTGAGTGCGCTCTTCGCCGTAACCGGAAGAGGTGGGATCGAGGCCAAAGGTAACCATGTGACCGATCTCGAAACCGACCTTTTGTTGACGGAGATTGTCGAGCGTGCGCACGAACAGCCCCGCACCTGCCAGCAACATGACGCTCAGCGCAATCTGCGCGCCGACAGCTACTTTGCGGAAACGCTGTGAGCCTTTGGAGGCCGTGCCTGAATTTTGGCGGAGCGTCTGAGCTAGATCCGGGCGCAGGAAATGAAACACGGGTGCAATGCTGAACAGCAGGCTGGCGAGCAATGAAAGTGCCAGCGTAAACAGAAGGACGCGCGCGTCGATCGAGGCAGAATAGGGTTCGCTGCCTGGATCCGCATTCGTCATCAATCGCACCAGGAGCGTGGCGACGACAGGGGCGAGAGCGAGCCCCGCCGCGGCTCCAGCCGAACCGAGCAGGCAACCCTCGACCAACAACTGCGAAATGATGCGGCCACGCTTTGCGCCCAGCGCATAACGCATGCACATTTCTCGAGCGCGGCCTGCAGCCCGAAGCAGCAACAGAGTTGCGACATTAATGGCGCACATGGCTACCAACAGACCCGCCATGCTCATCAAGATGATGAGCGGCGTCTTCAGATCCATGCGGTCGGGAGAAAAACCGGTGGAGTCATCGACAACTTTGAGATGGGAATTGTCGACGAAATTCTTTTCAAAGCGTGCGGTCCTCGACTTATACAAAGTCAACTCGTAGGCACGGAGCGTGTGCCATAGCGGCCCGAGGCCAGCCTGAGCCTGCGCAACGCTCATGCCCGGTTTGAGGCGCCCCACCAGCGTGAGCCAGAGGGCCTCATGACTATTCAGGCTATCAAGCTGCGACCTCCAGGGAATGGCGATATCCACCATGCTGACGGGGAGAAACACACCCGGCCGATATCCGCCGATGGCGGACTGAAAATTTTCGGGAGCCACGCCGAGGATGGTGAAAGGGTGGCCGTTGATGAGTACCGTCTGCCCGATAACGTTTGCCGCTCCGGCAAAGCGTGCTTTCCAATAGCTATGGCTGAGGACAAGCACGGGGTTGCCGTTCTTTGCGTTATCGTCGGCGGGAGTCAACAAGCGGCCAACCACGGGTCTTATTCCCAGTACGTCGAAATAATTCCCGCTGACGATCTCGGCATCTTCGTTCTCCGCCTGATTACGCCAGGAGAGGCCTACGACGGTACGATCCGCGGCTATCAGGCCGGCGAAGACCTGGTTCTTATTGCGCAGGTCCTTGTACATGGGATAGGAAAAATAGTTATAGCCGTCGCCGCCAAAGCTGCTGGTGGAACCGCTGAAAGATCCGCTCCATATAAAGCGCACCAACTCCTTTGGTTTTTCAACGGACAACATACGGAGCAGCACCTGATCGAAGAGGGTAAAGACGGCGGCGTTGGCACCGATGCCAAGGGCAAGCGTAGCGACGACCGTGATCGCGAAGCCCGGCGATTTACGCAACTGGCGCAGCGCGTAACGAATATCTTGAACAAGTGTCTGCATGATGAATTCTCCTTGATTGGCACCTATCCGGTATGCAAGGCCCGCATAGGTTCAACTGAAGCGGCCCGGCGAGCGGGAATGAACCCGACGAAGGCCACCCATAGAGCGAGCACAGTGGTTACAGCAACGAGTGCGCGCAGACGGTGAGCGCAGCCATGGGAACCGATGCCACGCGCCAGAGTGAACATTGCGGTGAGCGCAAACCGGACGCAGCATAGCTGCCGTAGCGCGTCAGGCCTCCACTTCTTCTGTAAGCTTCTTCAGTTCATCCTCGGAGACTACCTTTCCGTCGAAGAGATGCACTTCGCGCTGGGCATGCTTGGCGAAACGCGGATCGTGGGTCACCATGCAGATCGTCGAGCCTTCGCGGTGGAGATCGGCGAGCAGATGCATGACAGCCTCGCCGTTTTTCGAGTCCAAGTTGCCGGTCGGCTCGTCGGCCAGCAAGATGGAGGGCGAGCCGGCAAGGGCGCGGGCCACGGCAACGCGCTGCTGCTGACCGCCAGAAAGTTGCGCGGGATAGTGACGCATACGATGAGCCATGTTGACGCGGTCCAATGCGTCTTTCACGCGCTTCTTGCGCTCGGCCGAGGGCATACCGGCACGATAGGTAAGCGGCAGTTCGACGTTCTCTTCGACGGTGAGATCGCCGATAAGGTTGAAGCTTTGAAAGATGAAGCCTATCTCCTGATTGCGGATGCGCGAACGCTCCCCGAAACTGAGATTTTCAACAGGCTTGTCATTGAGCAGATACTTCCCCCCGGAGGGTGTGTCGAGCAAGCCCAGGATCGACAGCAGCGTGGACTTGCCGCATCCAGATGGACCGGACATGGCCACGAACTCGCCGCGCGAAATGGTTAGGTGAATACCGGAGAGGGCGTGGGTCTCCACTTCGTCGGTATAGAAGACCTTGGTGAGATCCTCGATTTCAATCAGCGTGTCGTTCATGGCCATTCGATCTCCCTCGTAAGCTGCGATTTGGTTTCTTGGCTTGCTGAAAACTTGTCTGTGGGACTCGCGCTCCGGATATCACTCTCGCGAACTGAGGCCTTGCCTCTATTCGAGACGGATGCGGTCCACGTTGTCGTAGCGCGACATATCGGAGAGGATCACGGTGTCGCCTTCCTTCAATCCATCGAGCACCTGAATGCTGTTGACCGATGCACGGCCTACTTTTACCGAAACGCGCGTGGCGCCCTTACCATCGGGATCGACCCGAAACAGGCTCAGCGTGGAATTCTCGTTGCCTAACGCCGGACGGCCCACATAGAGCACGTCGGTCATGCGTTCGAGGTCGATGGTCCCATCCACGCTCAGGTCAGGCCGCGCTCCCGGCGGCAGAGATCCAGTCAGTTCTACGTCGACGGTGACGGTTCCGTTCTGTACGGCCGGATCGATGCGCTGAACGCGGCCCGGAATGACGCCATTGTGGGTATCGATCGCGGCAGGCTGGCCGATTTGAATGTCGCGTGCCTGCGTCTCGGCAATCTTGAGACTGGCCTTCAATTGGTCAGGCTGCACCACCTTCGCCAGGGTGATGCCGGGAGCTACGTGCTCGCCGACCTGATGCGGCAGATCAACAAGAACGCCGGAGATGCCGGCTGTCACATGCAGAGCAGCAATCTGTTGCTGCTTGAGCTGGTAGAGGGCCCGGGCCTGATCGACGAGCGTCTGCTGCACAGCCAACTGCGAGGCGATGACCTTCTCATTCATGGCCAAGCGATCGTCTTCAAGCTTGTTGCGGGTGGTAAGTTCGTCAGCCTTGTTTTTGGAGACGTTATATGTCAGCCCGGAGATCACGCCCAGTTCAAAAAGAGCTTTGTCGGTCTGCGCCTGCAGCTTGGCCTGGCTATAGTCCGCAGTGACGGTGGCCGCGCCCGACTTCTGCGTCATGAGGTCGCTCTGCAGCTTGACCTGGGTATTGTGGTAGTCGCTCTCGGCCGCTTTCAACGCAAGGCTGGCGTTCAATGCCTCCTGATCGAGCTGCGGGTTGGCCAGGTCCATGATGATCGTGCTGGGCTGCACCTGGGCACCGGGAAGCACCAAAATGCGGGTGACCGTCGCCTCGGTTTCGGCAGGGATCAGGCGGAGCCGGTCCTCGCGCGGCACCAGGCTGCCGGTCGAGCCGCGCACCTGACGGACCATCGGTCCGCGCTTGACTGTATCAGGCCAGATGGTGGAGCGATCGACTGGAGGCGCCGCCGGCTTGAGCCGCGAAACGGTCACCACGGCCACAACCAAGACCACCACCGCGACGCCAGCCCACAGGAGCATCTGGCGTTTCCTCTTCTGCTTTAAATCCGGACGTGCGATATCCATCACGCCCTGACTATTGCACTTACCGTGCCAAAAAGGCCCAATCTAGAAGTGGCTCAAAGCAAAGCAGTTTCTGCAGCAAGCAACGAGAAAGGCGAGGCACAGCGGTGACCGCTTCCGAGGCGGACTGTGCGATTCCGAACAGTTACGAAGCTGCCGAAGAGGAGACCCGCAAGCGATGCGGTATTGGGTTATGCCTGCTTTGCGGACGGAAATTCGGAGGCCCCAAGGCAGTATCTCCGGAATTGCTGTAAACCAAAAACACATGGAGGCGGCTTCCCTTGAAGAAAAGCCGCCTCCATGTGTTCAGACAGGTTACGCGTATTCCAAAGATGCTAGAAGGTGAACTTCAGAGCGCCTTGCATGACGCGCGGCGGAATATAACCAATCCCAGTGATCTGGCCATAGTTACCCCACCCCACTGTGCTGACGGGAGTTCCCAGGTTCACATGGTTAAAGGCGTTGAACATCTCGCAGCGGAACTGCAAAGCATACTTCTCTACCAAGGTCCAATTCTTCATGAGAGCCAAGTCGGTGGAGTTGACTGCGGGGCCCTTGAATATATTCTTTCCCGTGTTGCCGAAGGTGCCCTCGGCGTTCGCGGTGAAAGCACCGGGATTGAAGTAATAGCCGCTGCCTTTGCTCGTCATGTTCCACTTGTTACCGCTCGGGTGAAGACGGATCGGCTGGCCGGTCGCATCCGCGCGATCCTGATTGGCTTGCAAGGAACCTGAATTGTCATCGCCGGCGTTGATGCCGAAGGGCGATCCGGATTGAGAGGTGATGATCGCACTCGCCTCCCAGCCTCCCAGTGTATTGCTGACCAAAACGCCCTTGGTCTTGAGGGAGGGCGTCTGATAAATGAGACTGCTGACAGAAATCAAAGGCACGTTGAGAGAAGAGATGCCCCTGTTCCACTTCAGGTCATAAGGATTGGGCAGTTGATTGGTCCCGAAAGAAACGTTGCCAGACGAAGCAATATCAAGCACCTTGGACCAGGTAAAGTTGGATTGGAACTGAAGGCCGTGCGACATATGCTTGTCGAAGGTAGCCTGCAATGCGTGGTAGCTCGCCGTGCCGTTGCTGAAGTCGGTCAGGATATTGCCAAAATTTGGATTCCCTCGCACTTCTGCAAGAGATGGATTTGCGGCTGTCCAAAGTTGTCCCGGATTTTGGTCGATGATATCCGACTGATGATACGATTCGCTGCCGACATAGGCGATGTGAAAAGCCATGTTGTGGCCGAGATCCTGATCGACAGAAGCATTCCAGCTCTGGGTAATGCCTAAGTGGAAATCGTTCGAGAAGATCATTTCGACCGAGACCGGCGTGGCAAAAGTCGCAGAGGAGGACGGCTTATTCGAGATCGAGGTAAAAGGCGGGAAGGGGCTTACGCCGCCCGTACCCGAGAAGCTGGACCAGGGATCACTGAAGTTCAGCGGAGTGCTATTCGATCCGTAAAAAGTGTAAGTCGGGCTAAAGGGACTGATATCGGCCGCATGGTTATACATCGAATACATCAGCGGCGCAGTGAACAGGCCAAAACCCGCATGGATCGAGGTACGAGGCAGTGATTTTGGCTGCCATGCGATACCGACGCGAGGCTCCCAATAACCATACGTGGTAGGCATCAGGCCATTGGTCACACCGGGATCACCGGGAAAGACGAGGCCTACGGGCGAATTTGGAAACTGCCTGCTGGTTTCTCCCGGAATATAGGCGGCACCACGGCCCCCGGCAGAAGCGGGAGGAATGTTCGGATCCCAGCGCAATCCTGCCGTCAATGTCAGATTGGGTTTGAGCCGGTATTGGTCCTGGCCATAGAACCCAGGCTGCCAGCCAGTGACGCTGGCGATTTCTCCGGCACCCTGCTCAAAGCTGTACATATCGCCGAGCAGAAAATCGGCCAAGCCATTGCCGGTGTAGTTACCACTGAACTGAATAATCGGTTGCGTGGGATATTGCGAATACTCCTCGGCAAATTGATGCTGAAGATCGACGCCAAACGTCAATGTGTGGTTCCCGATCGTCTTAGTGAAGTCGTCATAGACTCCATAGGTGGTGCGGAGTTCCTGGGAAGGTTCAGTCCATCCAGTCTGGAAAGCTCCATTCACATTGAGGCCTTCTACATAACAGGAGCCGGGTAGTTCGTTTACTTTGATGTATCGCGAGAAGCAGACGTCTTGACCGCTTGAATCCTTGACGACAGCGGAGCTATGGGCCGACATCTGATTCCAGAAGACGGAAATCACATTCACTGTGGTTGGGTTGATCGTCCAGGTGTGATTGAGAACCTCGTTGACGTACCACATTTTCTCGCCCATCACATAGCCCCATGGATTGAGGTTCAGGACGGAGAGGATATTACCGTTGACATCTCCCGAAGGCTGCGAAAGGCGATCGACAAAGCTGCGCAACGCGATGCGCTGGCGGGAGGAAAGGTCGTAATCGAGACGTCCAGTCACTTCGTCGAAGTTATTGATGGTGGTAGCGCCCGAATAATATTCGAGGCCGTCTGGAGCGGTCGAGAGCGGGAGAGCCGTCTTGGCGAGGGTGACGGCAGCCTGGTTGTAGAGAGCCGGGTCGATTTTGTTCCCGACAAACGGTCCTTTCAGTGTTTGTGCAACGCCGGTAAAATCACCATTGAGCATTGCCGCGGTAGGCGTGTTGACCTTGTTTGCGGTGGAGGCAGAGTTCAGGCGCGTTCCCTGATAGTTGCCGAAGAAGAAGAGCTTGTTTTTGAGAACCGGGCCGCCGAGATAGCCACCGAACTGGTTGCGCCGGAGAGGGTCGACAGCGTTCGAAAAGGGATTCTTCGCATTCAAATCCTGGTTGCGCAGAAACTCAAAAACGCCACCATGAAAGTCATTGGAACCGGACTTGGTTTGAATGCTTACGACAGCGCCTGGAGCAAAGCCATAAGACGCATTGAAGTTGTTCGTGATGACGCGAAACTCCTGCGTGGCATCGGCGTTTGGAAACGGCGCGGTTAGTAGCAGGTAGTTATCCATGTTGGGAACGCCGTCCAGCATGTAGAAGGTGCTTCCCTGGCGGCCACCATTGGCCGATCCACCTGTCTCGGTGGGAAACGAGAAGCCGGCCTGCAAAGCTCCGTTGGAGTTGAGTACGTTGGTGACGCCGGGAGCTAGAAAGACAAGGCTGGAGGGATCGCGGCCATTGAGAGGCAGTTGAGTAACAGAGAACTCATTGACGGTTTCGCCAAGTTCCGCCGAAGTTGTGTTGATCAACTCTGCATCGGCAGTGACAGTTACAGTTTCATCTTTGCTGCCCGGATGCAATGTGACATTCAGCGTCGAGGCCAAACTAACGGAGAGCACAATGCCCGACTGCACGTAATGGCGAAAGCCGGTTGCTTCGACACTGAGGGAGTAATTGCCAGGAGGCAACGGAGCGATCTGATAGATGCCCTCCTGGTTGCTGGTAACCGTCCGCATGAGATTGGTTGCGGTGTTGCGCGCCGTCACGGTGGCATCCGGCAACGCTGCGCCTGCGGAATCTGTGACTTGACCGGTGAGACTCGCACTGGTGCCTTGCCCCAGTGCGATCGCGGCAGACACGGCAAATAGCGCCCATGTGAACATCCGCATTGTCTTACTGATGGAACCTTGCATCGATAGCCTCCTTCGAAAGCCGGATCGAGGAATAAGTGCAGCGCGAGATGGCGGATGAAACCGTTTTCACTTGAGGAGAAAATACCCTTCTCCTTTCTATTCCGATGTGGTTCCCATCCGTATCTCCATCCGTCGGCACGCTCCAGGATCGCGGAGAGAACTATAGGCGCGGCTCGCAAGAACTCGAATCCGTCAAAAGTCGGATTGGCAAAATTTTTCTTTCCGGCTCTCTTTGGGACATCGCGAGCTTCAAAAGCAAGAGATAGGCGCATGCCTGAAAGGCCTCTATGGAAGGCATAAGCATGGTTTCGAGCAGCCGAGTGCATGAAGATACACCGCCAAGCTGCTGCCCGGTACGGGGAGTTCAGAGAGCCACAGCAACCTCAGCCCGCGAGGTCCGAGATGAGAAGCATTCAGCCGAGGCGTCGCCAGTCACGGTCTCGCCAAGAAAGACGCACAAATGTGCCAAGCGAGGCATTTGCTTTCAGGCAAAGCCGTGCAGACGTGGAAAGAGAAAGAAGGACCGGCGATGGAAAAGGGGTTGCGGTGAAATAGCAGGTTTGTCGATTACAAATTGAGATGGTAGGTGAGTCGGGGCTTGAACCCGCCCCGCAAACTGGCGGTCTTGCTGCATCATCTCTGGATCAGTTGTGAGGAATACGAACCGCTCCACAACACGCGAAAGCGGAGATTGGCAGCCGGCATAGTTCAGACAGAAGCTTGAACGCACCACACCAAAATGTCGAGTTCCGGTGACTGCGCCCTTGGCTGGCCCCCGCCCCACCGCAAGATGGAACGAGAGGGCGCCCAACAGACAGCAGCACCGACTGTACCGAGAACACCCGATGTGCACCGAGCGCATAAGTCGCTCACAACGAGTGCGGTTGCCGCCGGACCGATGACGGCGATGGCCGAGTGGATGGTCTTGACCTTGACCCCGGCCACTTCTTCTGCTCGCAAGCCGCCATAGAACTGCTGCTCAATCTCTGGATACTGGCAGAGAAGTCTGGTGACCTTGCCCCAGATGAAAAGCTCCACCGCGAAGGAAGTTTCGCTGCGGTGCTTCTAGCGCTAGTTGCATAAATGCCTCAAAGCGATGAGGAGGCAAGCAAAGTGGGCGAATACGTGAAAGGCCGTAAGGATGCGGTCGTAGCGCACTTGGACACGGCGGAAGTTTTGCAGCCAAGCGTTGGTGCGTTCGATTTTCCAGCGCTTTCGATAGCGGCGCAGTTTGCGTTTGTCCTCGAAGCGGCGGTTGCGAACGTTCTTTCGGTAGGGAATAATCAACTCCGTTCCACGCTGTTTGAATCGAGTTCGCCAGGGGTCGGAGTCATAGCCTCGATCCGCAATCACCCGGCGCAGATGGGAGCGGGGACGCCCGCGCCCAACGCGTGGAACCTTCACTTGCTGGAGTGTGCTCTCCGCAAGCCGGCACTCGGCAATCTGCGCGGGCGCAAGTTGCACTCCGATAGGTACGCCCCGGCCGTCGACCACCACCATGCACTTCGTACCTTTCCCGCGACGGGTTTTGCCGACTGCCGAGCCCCCTTTTTCGCGGTGATGAACGTAGCGTCGAAAAATGCTTCTTCCCAATCCAGCAAGCGGCGCTGGTCCAGCAGGAAC
>JAATGG010000090.1 GCA_015654835.1 Terriglobales bacterium | reverse complement strand
TGAGCCAGCTCGGGAAAACTCGTTCCCATCGAATCAGCGAATATAACTCGATCCCAATGGTCGTATATCTGGCGGGGCATAACTGAGCTGTATTACACAGCTTGATGAGGGCCAGTCCCGACTTGCGGACTCGGACGCTTCCAGAGGTCATAGAAATCTTTGAGCCGGCTATTGGCGATTCCAAGAGCCACCATCGCATTGAATTTTTCTGCGACGACAGTTTCAACCGGATATGCGCGGAGATGCGGGGCAGGGGAATCCAGAAGAACCGGATAGTCGATCTCGACCGGCGCTGGCGTAATAATGTCGCCAAAGCCAATGTCCACCTGGATGGAGATACGTGCTCCATCTATGACTGCGTGGGTTTGGACTCGGACTCCGCCATATTCGAGATCTTCACGGATAGGAGCCGCAGTCAGACCCTTAATATCAAAGGTCACGCCATCGTCTGGAGCCGCGGTTGAGCAGATGGCTTTGAAGGTATCGGCCACCGTTTCCACGTCATTCGCACCATAGCCGAGCAAGTCCAGGTCCCTTGTTGGTCGAAAGGGATCGTGTAGCCAGGTGACAAAGAGCAACGCGCCTTTGAGGACGAAGCGGTCACGATGGTTCGAGACACTGAGCCGGTAGAGCAGTCTTTCCAGCGCATACCGCGTCAGCAGAATCTGGTAATCAGTCTTTTCCGCTCGTGAGCGCGCCAATAGCTTGGCTCTCACTGATGCTCCGATATTGCGAACCTCACGCGGCATCAGCCACCACCGTTTCAACGTAGGGGCGCATGATCGTCCATACGCGCGCCTTCTCTGCATATTGCCATAGCTGGTCAGGCGTTGATTTGTGCTGGCGGATGCCCTCGCGCAGTCCTTCCATCGCAATATCAATGCCAATCTTGTTGCGATACCGGAAGCAGTCCACGATGGTTCGTGCAGGATTGGTGATGGAAACAGGACTCGATTGAATCTGGTATTGCTCCACGCCTACGGTCATCGCCCATCCACTGAACCGAACAAATCGTAGGGGAGGATAGCTGATGGCGGGCTTCCATGCGGTGCGCTCAATAGCCATCCACACTGTGGAAGGCATCTGGAGAGTGAGTGCGTGGAATTGGAGCGCAGAGATGAGGCAGACAATCCCTTTGGGTACAAGGGTGGCAGCTTCGGCAAGGCTATAGGCTGCTATAGGCTGCGTCGATTGGGGTATCGGGAAGCTGGTAGAGTCCCCGTGCAGGGCGGAGAACATAGCCCTCTCGCACCAGGCGCGCCAGCGTTTCCGGCTCGATGCTTTCGGCAATGAAGTCCTTTAGGCGAAGCATTCCCCTGGCCTTTAGAAGATCGAGCGCGCGAGTTTTTTGGGTGATAACCATGTGGCAATAGCTCTACTTATTATTATATTAGCATAGGTTTTATCACGATCTTGCGAATCTAAAGCTGACCCCAGATCCTAGTTTCATCATGGCTAAGGTGTGTAATAGTCCGGTGACGTGTACGTTTACCAGCTATTTACACTTTCTGCTCAAAAATAATAGTTGACCTTCGCGCATTTCGCAGATAATTTTCGTACCATCCGTTGGAATATACAAAGAATTTCCCGGAGGACACGAATGCTCATTGTACGAAGGCTGCTAGTTTGTGTTGCCACTACGCTTCTCGCCACACCAGTGGCTCAATCGCAGCAGGATGCCTGTATCGCGCTTCTCCAGCACGGCATCTACGCTTCTCACATCACCAATACATCGCAACAAACATATCAAGAATTCCGATCCAACTTTTGTAGCTGGTATTCAAGCTATCGCGAGTCTCACAGCGGCGGAAGTGCCGGCCTTACCATTCCAATCGCCGACATTCCTATTGGGTTCTCTGGATCTTTGACCTATGGGGAAGCGGACTCTATGAGCAAGGCTATGTGTAGTTCCAGCTTTACCCTCAACACGAACGACACGGCTTTTTCGGATGCTTCGCACTACATTGACCCCAATGGAGCTGCTGCATTCAACGCATGTGTCGTTGCTGAGGCCGGCGGCCTGAAGATGCAGACCAACATTAACGATGACGAGACTTCTGCTGTTATCGCCGTCGCTTATCAGGCTCCGCTCGGAGCTGGGCCAGCAACAGTTCAGGATATTGAAACTCCCGGCTGGACGTGTGCAAAGCCGACAGATGGGGGCATTTCTCTCACCGACATCAAAGGACAGGCCGACAAACTTACATCGCGTCAGTATTCGATTTTGTGTAAGCGTGATGTGTTTGCTACGCCAAAAGTAATTGGCGGTCAGTCGGTTGTTTCTGATGCGGCGACGATAGACATTTCAACTACTGCTGGATCGTTTATTCAGCAATTCAGGCCGGTTCTTTACAAAGACCCGCTCGCCGACACCGCAAAGGTGCTTGCGTCCTATCCGAAAGGCACGATCCTTCCGTATGCCGGCCATCTGGAAGATATACCCCAAGGTTGGCATCTTTGTGATGGACATAACGGTACAGTTAACCTAGTCGATTTTATTCCGTACGGGGCCGGGTCGAACGCACAGATCGATGGCGCAATAGCCGGTCAGCACGAAGGGAGCGCAACTCATAGCCACAGTGTTCCTGATACTGACAACCCGTACACAGGTTTTAACTATCACGTCAATCAAGGCGGCAATAACGTTCCTCTAACGGCTATGGGGACTGACCACAGGCATCACATTGGAAGAACTTCTACTGAATCAAATCTTCCTCCGGTTACACGAGTGTTCTTTATCCAAAAAATCTCTTAGTAGATTTCGCAGAAGGCGAACTCGGCGAGTTCGCCTTCTGCCGCAAACCGGCGACTTCTAGTCGCAACCAAATCTACCGGTTTCCAGCCGGTAGTCGTTTAGCAAGATTCAGAATTCAGAGAAAATCTTCGGGATTCCTTGGCTAATTTGACATAAAAGGCTTGCCCTGAAAATTTTCTTTGAAGTGGGGGCAACAACGGGGGCAATATTTTTAACTACCGAATTGCATATTGTTTGGAATCAATAGTTAGTGGACGTTTTCGGTAGACGTTAGCGCTACCAAAATTCCTTCCGAAGAAATCCAATCAAGTGCAGAAAAATTATTAAGTTATTTATTCCCATCGGGATTTCCTCCTGGGTAAGATCCGAGTGCGTCTGTTGCTTCCCATGCAGATCCATATCGACGGTTCCAACCTCATGGCAAAAGGACAACTCACAGTTCCCTATGTCAGTGGGGTTTGAAAGATCCCAGCATCTTCATTCTCAAAGGTGCCAAACAAGTCGGCATCAATCTAACGCTCGACGGCCGCTTGTCTACCGCGAGCTGATGCGGAAGGTCATTGTCTGCCCAAGTCAAACACGGCTTCCGATTACCGCAGAATGACTGTCTGCTGTCCGGGATAAAGAGAAAATTCGTGTCCTCCCCACTCCAGCACTCCACTGAGACCGGCGGGAAGAGTGACGTTCGCATGAATTCCTTCTTGCGTTCGTCGGTAAGACACCTCTATCTTGCCTTTGCTGTGAGGCATGGATGCGTCGAGTGTTGTCAGGCCTTCCAGATGCGGAGCAATACGGACCCGCTTGAATCCAGGGGCATCCGGGCGGATGCCTGCAACGATAGACAAGAGATCGTAGTTGGGGTGCGCCGACCAGGCATGAGCATCGGATCGGGTCGGCTCCGGCGTCTCTGCCCATGTCGTCAGTCCAAGATGAAGCATCTCCTTCCATGGGCCCAGCAATTTCAGGTAAAGATCACCCATGCCCGCATGATCGATGGCGCGGCCAAGATAGAAGCGAAAGTAGTAACTTGCCGCGGTTAGGTTCTGCGAGGCAGGATAAGCAGGCTTGCCTGCAAGCTCGTCGGCGAGTATCGCCTTCAGAACCTGCTTCTGCTTCTCGGCAGGAATGACATCGAGAATGATTCCGAGTATGTTCGCATGCTGGCTGAAGTCCCGATGCGCCGGGGTGTCGGCGAGTAGTTGGCGCTTGTCGTCCCAGCTTAGGCGATAAACCGCGGCAGCCGTACGCTTCGCGCTTTCTCTGTAATTTCTGGCGCGGGCTGGGTCGCCTACGGCTTCTTCCAAATCGGCTGCATCCCGAAGCGCGGCGATGAACTGTAGCGTCTCCGGCACAGAGCCTCCGTCCTTATCCTCAGGCGGTGCACCGATCGGGGCGAATGACCAGTCGACAAAGTTCCAGAACTCGAAACCGTTTTGCGGCAGCTTGCCTAACATGCCATCCTCACGCTGATGAGCCGCAAACCACTTGATGACAGAACGAGACACAGGCAAGACCTTGTCGGGTAACTCAGCATCAGGCCGGTACATCCAGTAATCGTGCACCATCCCAATCCAGAGAAGTGAAAACGGAGGAATGACCTGAACTCCGCTACCAGGGTAGCGGCTCTGTGTGAGTCCATCTGGCAACACTGAATCAGCCAAGGCTTGGATCGCCTGTTTGGCAAGACGGTCGTCACCGCTCACTACGTAGTCAACGAGCGACTCGATCCGAGTATCTCCGGCATACTGAGTCTGCTCCCAGTAGGGGCAGTCCATGTGGGTTTCATGAGAATTTAGGCGGAGCGTGCGCCAGCCCACTTCCCATATTTTGTCGAGCTCGCGATCACCGCTGCGGAAGGTGGCATTTTCCTGGAATGGATAGGCGGAGAAATAAGCTCCGAGTTCGAGTAAAGAAAGGGGCTGGTCGCCTGTCTCGATGTCGACCTGCAAAAATCTCCATGTACGCCACCACAGGGGTGAGAAACGACAGCGGGGGCTGCCATCGGGAAGAAACTCATCGTGCAGCATCGCCATCTCCATATGTTTCTCTGGAACGTCGTTCCGGTTTCCCTTTGAGCCCTTCGCATCCACAAGCGCTTCGGCATATGTCAGGCGAATCTTCGCATCTCCACCCGCCCCGACGATCAATTCAGGATAAGCTGTTGTCAGCGTGTCGCGGTCAATCAGGATAGAGGCGCGCGTATGTGCGGCAATTAGCATCGGCCGGCCGGGGAATCCATCTGCGCGTACACCAACGCTCCGGATCACATGTCCCGCGCTGGTCGGTGTGTACTCCATGGGCGGCAGCGTGTCGCGGACAAGATGCCAGGTGTAGTCGAGAGCGGCTTGATCTGTGTCCTTCGCAAGAACAGGATTCGCGATTGGCACCGCAGGAGGCCAGTTGCCTGTGGTGTGCAGCACATTCCAGGTGGGATCGAGCGACTTCGCATCGACCCTTTCCCCCGGACCGGCAGGAAATCCTTGAAAGTTAGCGCTCCATCCATGCTCGGAACGAGCGGACCAGCTTGCATTCGTGTTTGCTGCGGGCCGGACTGCAACTCCCACCCATAACAAAAATCCGGTGCGTACGCTGATCTGAACCGTCGACGATTGGTCGCCGAAGTTCCAAACCCGCGCGGCGACAACATTTTCACCACGTTGGAGAAATGGCCGGAGATCGAATGTCTCATAACGCCAGTGAGTGCGGTCGCCGCGGGCTGGGCCTTCGCCAACGCGCTGACCGTTGACATACAACTGAAAACGGTTGTCCGCGCTAACATGTACCGGATAGCTTGCTGGCAACGCGTTAAACGAAATCACCTTTCGAAATAAAATTACCTGGGGAGCGTGCTCCGGCGCGCCGAGGGCCGTGATCCACTTGGCATCGGCAGGCACTTCCTGAGCCGATCCGGCTAGCGCCGCCCAAAGCAATAAGGATAAGAGCCCAACCAATCTGGAACTCCTGAACGTGCGCGACAGTATCGCTTGAATGGAAAACATGCTCATCTCCAAGATCGAAGCTTAGTGAAGCGTATCTACAATCTCTGTGACGGTACTACCATTCATGTCACACGCGTTCACCGTGCATTCCTGGCCGCCACGGGCCTGCACGCGTACCTTGCGATACCCGCTACAGCGGCGTCGAGTGGAATGAACCAAGCGCCAATACGTCCTCACATAGCCTTCATGGTATCGGTTCCATCCTGTCATAACTAACAGCTCAACCACAGAGATGGCAAGCGCCAATATTGCCCCGCTACGCGGCAGCGCAACGTCGGTAAGGGCTGCGATCAGGCAGGACTCGCATCCTTAACTGCCGGGAATGGCCCCCCCCCCCCGGACGTCGATTCATTCCCGGAAGGCAAGCATGAGAAACAGATGCGCAACCGAAATCGGCTCATCGAGAAACTGCCGCTTTGTCTATACCGCCAACCATGAGATATGATGATGGGTCGCTGACTGGTACCGATTCCAGTACGGCCTATTTTCGGTGCGATGGACCTCTCCCGCATGATGATTTGCGATCGGCTAAAACTCAATCCGGTGTTGTTGAAGGGAGTCGCTGTCGGAGCGATTGGCGGGCTGCTCTTCGGCTTCGACACTGCCGTGATCGCCGGTACGACCCGGGGGCTTGCGCGCGCATTCCATCTTTCACCGCAAGCGTTGGGTCTGACCGTGTCCGTCGCCTTGTGGGGAACCGTCGCCGGCTCGCTCGGCGCCGGGTACGCAGGCCAGTCGCTCGGCAGCAAGCGAGCCCTGCGCGTCATGGCCCTTCTCTACGTCGTCTCGGCCACAGGCTGCGCGCTTGCCTGGAACTGGCCTGCCCTGATGGTCTTTCGCTTTATTGGCGGTCTGGGCATCGGAGGCTCGTCTGTGCTCGGTCCTGTTTATATGACGGAGCTTGCTCCTGCAAAGTGGAGAGGCAGGCTGGTGGGGCTTTTTCAGATCAATGTCGTGCTGGGCGTGCTGCTGGCGTATCTTTCAAATTTTCTTATCGCAAGTATCGATTCAGGTCCTTCACAATGGCGATTTGCACTTGGGATCGCCTGCGTTCCTGCGCTGACTTTCTTTTTCCTTCTGCTGAACATTCCGGAGAGTGCGCGCTGGTTGATCGCACAGAACAGGCGCGCAGAGGCGCTGGCGGTGCTCCAATCAATGGGGACTCGCAACTCTGCTTCCGAGGTTGGCCAAATCTACGCTTCCCTCGGAGCGGAAAAGATGCAAAGTTCCGAGCGGCTATTTCAGCGCAAATATGCATTTCCCATCTTTTTGGCAGTGTCGATGGGCGCTTTCAATCAACTCTCCGGAATCAATGCGATTCTCTACTACCTGAATGACATCTTCGCCGCTGGCGGTTATGGGGGAGTGTCTTCAGGTCTGCAGGCCGTCGCCGTCGGGCTGATGAACCTGATCGCAACCGCAGTTGCCATCACGGTGATTGACAAGGTGGGGCGAAAAAAGTTGTTGCTTGTTGGGTCAATCGGGATGGTAGTCTCCCTTTCTAGTATTGCAGCGGTCATGTCACATAAGATGCCGCAGCATTTGCTATTCCCGTTGCTGACCGCATATACCTTCTCATTTGCAATGTCTCAAGGTGCCGTTATCTGGGTGTTTATCAGCGAGGTCTTTCCAACCCTCGTGCGATCGAAGGGGCAAAGCCTGGGCACATCGGCGCACTGGATTATGAATGCCTTCATCGCGGGTGTGTTTCCAACGATAGCGGCTAGAAGCAATGCCTACCCTTTTATTTTTTTCGCAGCCATGATGGGCGTCCAGTTCCTGGTAGTTCTGACCGTCTACCCCGAAACAAAACAACTCACCCTCGAACAGTTGCAGAAGCAATTGGAAAATTCGTGTCAAAAAATATCACGCAGGGAGTTCAAATGAACAAGATTGTGACGATGATCTGTGCTGCTTTTATGGCAGCGCACACCTTATGGGCAGCCGACAATACGTTCAAGCTGAAAAATGGAGACAAGGTCGTCTTCTACGGCGATAGCATTACAGACCAGCGCCAATATTCAGTGATTGTCGAAACGTTTGTCGCTACCCGTTATCCCCATCTCCATGTTGACTTCGTCAATTCAGGCTGGGGCGGCGACACTGTCAGTGGCGGCGGCGGCGGACCCATCGACACGCGTTTGCAACGGGATGTCTTTGCCCACCAGCCAACGATGGTTACGATCATGCTCGGCATGAACGATGGCGGATACAAACCGGAGACCCAGACCAACGATGAGAATTATTTCAATGGGTACAAGCACATCGTCGAATCCATACGCTCTCATCTGCCACAGGCGCGAATTCTGGCCATCGAGCCTTCTCCTTACGACAACGTGACGCGTCCGCCCGCGTTCCCTGTGGGAGGTGATCTTCAGTACAACGAAGTCATGCGCAGCTTCGGCAAATGGATTGCAAACTATGCCAGTCAATCCGGGTTGGATATAGCCGACCTCAATTCCGGAATGGTCCAGACTCTTCGTCAGGCGCAAGAATTGGATCCCGCGACTGCGAAGCAGATTATCGCCGACCATATTCATCCCTCCTTCGCGGGCCATATCATTCTTGCCGAAGGGCTGCTGAAGGCATGGCAGGCAAGACCGGTTGTCTCCGCAGTGACACTCGAGGTTTCGCATGGAGCCTTGAAGGTGAACGCGACGCAGTTTGCCGTTGTTTCGCATTCTTCATTCGCCCCTGTGATCTCCTGGACGGAACTGGACGATGCATTGCCCCTTCCCTTTAAGCAGTGGGATGGCATGTGGGGCGGTGGCCCCGTAGATCTCGTGGTCAGAAGTTCCGACGTTACGAATGCGCTGAACCAGCAACTGCTCACAGTGAAGGGGCTGCAAAGCGGAACTTACTCGCTCAAGATTGATGGAACATCGGTGGGAGCATTCAATAACGACCAGCTTGCGGCTGGCATCAATCTTGCATTGCTGAAGACTCCAGCCACCGATCAGGCGATGAAGGTCTATCAGTTGGCTAACTCGCGGGAAGAAATCCATTTCGACGGGTGGAGAAATATCCAGGTTCCGCTTGATGAGTATGCGATGCCAGAGGCGCGGCCGGCGGTTGATAGTCTCAATCATCTCGATGATGCTCTGGCCAGGAAGATGCGCGAAGTCGCTCAGCCGGTACCTCACCAGTTTGAGCTTGCGCCGGTCTCTGCAAAGTAGTGGAGTCATAGGAGAACAAAATGACGAATGGCAATGGAACCAGCAGGCGTGCTTTTCTAAAACTTGGTACGGCACTGGCCATTGCCTCGTCGAAAAAATGCGCCGCGCAGCGAGTGCCTGCACGAATTTCGTCTGCAGCGACGGAAACCCGTGATAGAAAGACGGACCCAGGCGTGCATCTTGCCGATCTGGTCAATCCTCTCCAAGGCACTGATTCGACCCCGCTTTTTTCAAGAGGAAATACGCTCCCGATTGTTGCTCTTCCATTTGCGATGGCCCATTGGGCGCCCCAATCAAGCAGCGCGGGCAATTGGTTTTTCCAACCGCACGACCTGCGCTTCGAGGGGGTGCGCTGTACGCATCAGTTGAGTCCATGGTTAGGCGACTACGGCTATGCGACATTTCTTCCCTTCAGTGGAGATCCTTCTCCCGAACCATCCAGCCGCGCCTCGTCTTACCGCGCTGCCGAGATGCAGATCGCACCTTATCGGCTCAAGGTATGTCTCACTCGGTATCGCTGCGTCCTCGAACTGGCGCCGGCTGAACGATGCTCGATCATGCGATTTACTTATCGGGATGGAGGCTCCGCTGGAATCTTCATTGACCTTCCGGGCGACAATGCGGAAGCAAATTGTGACCTTTCCAGTGGTGTGGTGACTGCATTCACCAGAGCCAACAATGGCGGGGTTCAATCCAATTTCGCAGCATATTACTTCGTCAAACTGGACCGGAGGATCGTTAGTTTCGAGGTGAAGGAGTTGAATGGCCGGCGGGTTGCGGTCCTGCGTTTTGCGGCAGAAGCGGGAAAGACTGTCAATTTACGTGTGGGCACATCTTTCATCTCCTTCGAACAAGCCGCGCGCAACCTCGCGCATGAGCTTGGTGAAAAGCCTTTTGAAACGGTGCGGGACGAGGCCGCGGCAGTATGGGAGCACGCGCTGGGGAGAGTCCGCATTCAAGGGGGAACCGAGGCAGCCCACAGAACCTTCTATTCCTGCCTATACAGGACGCTTCTTTTTCCGCGCATGTGGCACGAGCCGGATGCGTCGGGAAACCTGATGCACCGCAGTCCCTATACAGGCCTCGTGGAGCCCGGCGTACTTTATGCGGATCATGGTTTCTGGGACGATTACCATGCCTGGTATCCGATGCTGCTGCTGCTCTATCCGGAGCGGCACAGCGAAATCCTGCAAGGCTGGGTGAACGCATTCAAAGAGGGCGGCTGGTTTCCGCAATTTCCATGCCCGGGATACCGCGGCGGTATGACTGGGAGCCTGATCGATTCGGTCTTTGGTGATGCCGCGGCGAAGGGAGTTACGGGATTCGATCTGGAAACCGCGTACCGTGGCCTGAGAAAGCACGCAACCCAGCCGGGCGAGCCCGCAAAAGGCTATGGACGACAGGGGCTTGAAGCGTATTTGAAGCTGGGCTATGTCCCTTGTGACCAAGTTGGGGGTGGCGCGGTTCAAACGCTCGATTTTGCCTACGGAGATTTCTGCATCGCGCAGGTGGCACGCACCTTGGGTATGCAGCAGGATGCGAATCTGTTTGAGCAGAGATCGCGGAACTGGCGAAATATCTTTGACCCGAAGACACAATTCTTTCGAGGAAAGCTGTCGAACGGGCAATGGCTCGAACCTTTCGAGCCACATACGTGGGGAGATGCCTATGTCGAGGGTTCGGCGTGGCAATATCGCTTTGATGTGCTTCACGATCCTGAAGGCCTGATGGAATGCATGGGCGGCACAGCACAGTTTTCAGCCAACCTTGAGGAGATGTTATCCCAGCCCCCGATTTTTCATGTAGGCCCCTATAACAACGAGATCCATGAGATGTCTGAGATGGCCGCCGCGGACTTTGGCCAGTATGCGCATTCCAATCAACCTGTGCACAATTTTCTTTATATGTTTGCGGCGGCAGGACGTCGCGATAGAGCCCAGTACTGGGTCCATCGTGTTCTCAATGAACTTTATAGTCCTGACAACTTTCCTGGAGACGAAGATACGGGGGCTATGAGTGCTTGGTACATTCTTAGTTCTCTGGGGATCTTTCCGTTGTGCCCCGGCAAGCCGGACTGGACACTGAGTGCTCCCTTCTTCAACCAGGCGGATATTCAATTTCCAAATGGCCGTAAGATCAGAATTGAAGCGCACCGGACTCGGCCTGACACCTTTTATGACCAGGTGATGCTGAATGGGGAGCTGCACCACGGCTCGACAATTACGCACGCGAGCCTATTGAAAAATGCGCCACACCTTGTCTTTCGGGCGACCTGATCTTCGCTACATCCTGATTGCCCCAACCAACTTCGATGGGTTGGTTCATGATCATCGATTACTGCCTTATCGCATTCATGTACGATCCCTTTGTTGCTGGTAAGCAGTCGCGCAAAGGCGGGACCCTCCTCCTCGAGGCTCGCCCGGACATCATGCAGGGGATCATCTGTATGAAATTGATTCCACTTTATGGTGCATTTCGGATGCATTCTCTATTCATACCTTCTTGCAAACCAAGAGAGAAAAACTCCTAAAATCTACGCCCCGCGTTACGAAGGTGCAAGTGGTGGTTGTTCAATATCTTGATGAAATATAAGCAGATAATGTAATAATTGCATCTCATCTAAAGTGTTTCACTAAATAGGTCTTGACAACGGATTCGGCCACGTATTTAATGGGTGACCGAATGGAACCGATACCATACTCGGAAGTGAAAAAAGCGGTTCCCAGAAAGGATGTAATCACCATAATGCCAATTGATTTTTTTGCGAGGTCATACACTCAGCCGGGCAGCCATCATGGCCTCTGCCGTGCCGCAACCATCTTAATCAGGCGCAGATCTGCGATGCTGCTTCTTTTACTAACTGCGTTCGTCATGTTTTCTGTCCGGGCGCACGCGCAGCTCGATACCAGCACGATCACAGGTGTCGTCACCGATCGCAGCGGTGCAGTCGTGCCGAACGCGAATGTCGTCATTACCGACACCAAGACGAATCGCTCCTTTGCGACAGTTACCAGCTCCAAGGGAGAATATTTTGCCCCGTCGCTGTCAGTGAGTATTTACAACGTCAAGGTCTCCAAAAATGGTTACAGCACGACAACACTCGATGGCATTGTGCTCCACGCCAATGACAGCATTGCGGAAAACGTTGTTCTCGACGTTGGCGCGGTGAGCGAAACCGTCACGATCCAGGCAGACAATGTCAAACCCGACACGGAAACCACCAACCTTGGCGTGACGATCAATGCAGCCCAGGTGAGCCAGCTACCGCTGAATGGAAGGGATGTCACCAATCTTTTGGCGCTTGTACCGGGAGCCATACAAAACACCGGCAGCATCAACAATGATTCACTGGGCGGCTTTCCCAGCGGACAGTTCGGCGCGAATATGCTGCTGGATGGCGGCGACTCGACGCGCGTTGACGCGAACGTGACTTTCACGACATTTGGACGCGGCAATGCGCGCGTCACCCGTTCTAGCGTGGACAACATTCAAGAAGTGAAGGTTCTCTCGTCTGATTACTCGGCGGAGTATGGCCGGGCGGTCGGAGAAATCGTCAACCTGATCACGAAATCCGGCAGCAACACGTCGCATGGCGAAGCGTTTGAGTTCTTTCGTAACGACGCGATGGACGCGAAGAACTACTTCGATACTGGGGAAGCCGTTCCCCTGCGCCTGAACCAGTTTGGCGGAAACCTGGGCGGTCCGATCCTGCACGACAAACTCTTTTTCTTCGGTAATTATGAAGGTGTTCGGCAGAGAGTAACGAACCTCTCGATCGGACAGACACTGGTTCTAAACCAGGCGATGCGCAACATGGCTGTTCCCACGATGCAGCCGATCGTCGCTCTCATCCCCCAAGGAAACGGCGGCTCTGCAAAGGCTTCAGGCAATATCGATTATGGCTATTGGTTCGATATTCTGAACGGCACTACCTACAGCGACATCAACGAAAATACGTTTGCCCTGAAGCTGGATTACGTATTGTCTCCAAAGAACAATTTCGCAGTCCGCTACAACTACAACCAAAGCAATACCTATGGAACCTATGGCCTGGCCATTGGGCAGTATTCGTCGGCTCCTGAGCTGACGCAACTGGGCAAGGCCACATGGAACTACATCGGCTCAGAGTCCTTTCTCAACGAACTCGGGTTCAACATCAACAGTCCGCATTCTCATCAGAGCGCTGGCGAGCCGGGACTTCCCATCTGGAGCTGTCTCTCTTGCCAGGTTGGGCTGGGTCTTACGCCCTCGCCCGCGACATTCCAATCGGCAGAACCGGCCATCTCCTACGAGTTGACGGATACAGCGACAAAGATCAAGGGAAGAAACCAGTTCCGCTTCGGCTTCGATGTCCGCTGGAATAATGTCGGTCGCGAACTCTTTCCGCAGTACACGATTACCTACAATGGCGGTCCGTCCGTTCCAGCCGCATCCACTATTCCGTGCA
The DNA here is from genome assembly GCA_015654835.1 of Terriglobales bacterium. Taxonomy (GTDB): domain Bacteria; phylum Acidobacteriota; class Terriglobia; order Terriglobales; family Acidobacteriaceae; genus Telmatobacter. The sequence continues at coordinate 126,544 of JAATGG010000090.1, read as the reverse complement.
CTTCCGCTGGCTGCCCGTCTGGCGGTCCCGAAGGCTTTCTGGCTAACAACGGCGAGGGATACTCTGTCCTCGGCTATCCAATGACGCACATGGAAAACGCCATGACAGCATACTTCTTCAATGACGAACTGAAGCTGCGGCGCAATCTCTCCCTCAATCTCGGAATCCGTTATGAATTTAATACGGTCCTACACGACTCCAACGGCGCACTCCAGAACTTTGATATCCCCACGCTTTCGCTCGACAAGCCCGGCGCGCAGCTTTACGCTCCATCGCATGTGGACTGGGCGCCGAGACTCGGCTTTAACTGGGACCCGATGGGCAAAGGTTTCACCACTGTAAAAGGTGGCTTCGGACTGTTCTTCCTTCCAATTGCCCCAGGAGGTCCATTGAACATTGCGACGAATACCGAAGAAAACATCAATATCAACCTGCTTGCCGGGCTCACCTGTACGCCGGCAGTTACGACTGTCCAGTATCCTCTGCCGGTGAATGTGCCTACTTGCACGCCGCAGGCGCCGGTGAACGTCACAGCCTTCGACCCGAAACAACGCGATCAATATGCAGAACAATGGAGCCTGGCGCTTGACCAGCAGATCGCCAAGAACGCCGTAGTGACGATCACCTATCGTGGCAATCATGGTCTGCGCCTGGGCGGCGGTTTCAACGCAAACACCCCATTGCCTGGGCCGGGCGGTACACCGCTTAGCTCAACTGACCCGCTTCAATATCGGCTCAGCAATGCGTGGGGAAGCATCAACTATTCAGGGCAGTTTGCTTCGTCAAACTACAACGCCTTGAATGTAAGTGTCCGCACGGAAACACATGGACTCAACCTGCAGGCGAACTACAGTTGGTCGCACGAGTTCGACGACTTCATGGGCCTTTTTGAGGCTTATCAGGATCCTCAAAACCCCAAGGCTGACTGGTCGTCGGGTGACATCGACGTTCGCAACTCGTTCACCGTCGGAGGCGTGTACAACGCGCCTAGAATTCCCAGGCTTCCCAGAAAATTCGGTGAAGGTTGGCAGGTTACAAGTATCGTCCAGGGAAGAACGGCCACACCTGTCAACTTCAGCTACAGTCTTTATGACCCCACCTCAACGAGCCTGCGACCGGACTGTGTTTTTGGTGTTTCTCCGCGCGCGAGCCACTGGACCTACACCAACCAGTTCAACCCCGATGCGTTCTCTGCACCGAAGCTTGCCTATGGAACCTGCCCACGCAACTATGGGCGCGGCACCAATTACATCCAACCGGATTTTGGACTTGTGAAGAACACGAAATTGACAGACAGGCTCACCTGGGAGTTTCGTGCTGAAGCCTTCGATATGTTCAACCATCCGAACTTTTCAAATCCGTCAGCGACAGTCAACGGTTACAACTTTGGAGTCAGTACCTCGACAATCGGCAGTCTCGTTGGCCAGGGTACTTCGCGTCAGGTCCAAATATCGAGTAAGTTAATCTTCTGACGATATAGCCTTTGGCTCGATTCACAACCTGCCGCGCTCCTGCTGATGTCCAGCAGGGGCGCGGCGCTTTCTTGGTGCTCACCGTCAGTCATGCGGGTGCGTGAAGTAGCGCGACTTCCTTTGAGATGCACGATGATCATGGATCTGCTCAACCGTAAATCTTCTCGCCTGTCCACCTGTTCATGTCGCATCTCTGGCGTCTCTGCGTGCTGAGCCCTTCTCTCACTGCATTTTTAGGATCGGGCTATGTTCCATCGTGAGCTAACTTCGAACGCTTCCAGAAGAAGCTCATCGCTGTGGGCCGCAATCGACCTCGCTAACAATCAAGATTGGCAGGCAAGGTGCCGCATGGCGCCGATTGACACTTCCATAACAGGGTGTTACGTTTTCATTATCATGGAATCGGTACCATATGCGGCTCGAAAGGCAGATACCAACTGGCGTTCCTGTTTCGTGTTGTGCCTGTTCCTATCTCTTGTTGCCCGGCTCTTCGCGGCCTCCAATACTCCGAGCCCGATCACCACAATTTATGTGATTCCCAGTTCTCATTGGGACCTTGGATTCCTGCGCCCACCGGAATCGGAAAGAGATGCGATCAAGCCTCATCTGGACGCGGTAATTCAGGCATGTGAGGCAGATGCGCAATTTCGCTGGACGATCGAGAGCTTATGGCAGCTACAGGCTTGGCTTGAGCGGACGAAAGATCCAGCACAAATCGAGCGCCTTGGCGTTTTGCTGCGCAGCGGGCGCATTGAGCTTTCGGCCGCTTACGGCAGTATGCATACCGAGTTCATGGGGTCCGAGGAACTGAATCGTCTCGTTTCTGCCGGCACAGAAATTGAACGGCGATTCGGAATACATCCCAACGTGGCCATGATGAACGACGTGCCGGGATTTTCGATTCGCGTCCCCCAAGTTCTTGCCCGCTCCGGCATCAAGTATTTAATGACCGGATCGAACACTGCCTTGGGCGGCGGCGCGCAGCTTTGGCCCGGCCAGGTGCCTGTCTATTGGGAGTCGCCGGATGGCAGCAAAATTCTGATGTGGCAGACACAGGGAAAGAACGGCGGCTATACGGAAGGCATGACCGATTACTATCTCGATCCGACTGCGGAAGATCCATACCTTCACACGAAGTTCTATCCCAAGGAGTGGGCGCAGCTATCGAATCTTGAGATCATGCAGTGCGGCATCGATAAGCTGCTCAGGCAATATACGGAGGCGGGCTATCGGCACTCCGCCATCGCCGTCCTCTACATGCACGATGGAATTGGACCGGAGTACGAGTTGAATGGGCTGCTTCCGAACGTGCGAGCCTGGAATGCCGCGGGAAAATCGCCGCGCATCGTAGTCGCGACGCCTTCAGAGTATTTTGCTCACATAACGGCTCGCGGCGCGAACGAATTCCCGGTTTACAAAGGCGACTGGAGCGGTCTCTGGTCCGAGGTGAAACTCAATTCTCCTGCAATGAGCGCCGATGCGCGCACGCTCCAGCATTTATTGCCGCAGGTAGAGACGCTTTGGTCGCTCCTGACGATCCGTAACCCTGCGTTGAATTATCCAAAGCAGGAGTTGGCGGCTGATTACGCGGACTTGTTTCAGTATGACGAACATAACGGCGCGGGGCAGGGCGGTTGGCCGAAGGTACTCACAGAGCAGCAAGTGCTTGAGCAAAACCGGGAGTACTCGGATCGGCTGCGGTCGGGTAGCGCATCGGCTGCAAAATTGCTCAACGCAGGTCTTGCGAAACTTGCGACCGTCCCGGGCGACTCGCACGGCAGGCGCACGCTACTTGTCTACAACCCTCTCAGTTGGGCATCTTCCCATCTGGTGCGCGTACCCAATCTCTTGGACACCTGGATCGTGCGCGATGCAGAAACAGGCACAGCCGTCACCTCCCAGCGCCTCATGTCGGGAGATCTGTACTTCGAGGCAAGTGAAGTGCCGGCGCTTGGATATCGCACCTATTTTCTCGAACAGGTTTCGGCCCGGACCGCGCATACTTCGCTTGTCGATTCCTTCGTCTTGGAGAGCCCTTTCTTTAGGGTTCAATTGAACCCCGCGACAGGAGCTATCGTCACCATCACCGACCTGCGCACTCACCGCACGATTGTCGATGGACAAAATGGCGGTCACGCAGGCACTCTGATGCGAAACTCTTCTCCTTACGAGGAGCCCGGAAGCCAGAATCGTGCATCAATTCAGCACGAGCGCGGCCCTCTTGTCGATCAGGTTGTCATCGAGAGGCCCGGCTCCGTGTGGCCGCAAACTGTGATTGCCTTGCCTCACAATCGCCCTTCGGTAAATTTGACGCAAGTTCTCGACCGGAGCAAGATGCGCTTCGTGGATAGCAGCAAGCCCCGCGATATGTATTCATTTGCCTTCTCTTTCTCCTTTCAGGGACCGACCCAACGCTGGGTCGACGACGGAGAGGGACTCTATCGCATTCCGCAGGACCTGCTGCCGGGTGCCGGCAAGGACGCCGTGGTTCCGCAACATACTCTTGTTTGGAGCGAGAACGCGGGAAAATCTTCCTATCGCATCATGCTTGCTCAGAGGGAAGCGTTCTTCGACCGCTTTCAATCTCAAACGGGTCCAACCATTGCAGGGAGCCAGTCGAACGATGGCGTCTTATCCGATGTGATGATCAAGTCGGATCAAGGCGACACCAAAGACCATGGATTAGTCAGCTTCAAGACGTACGAGCCAGACTATCCAAGCACCTATACGTTTTCGTTCGCACTGACTGGCGGGCCCGGAACTGCCGACGCCGTTTCCGCACACCGCTTTGGGGTTCAAGACGAATCCGCATTCGTTGAGTTGCCGCCCAATCACCGGCCAACCCGTTGGACCACGTCCTTCATTTCAACAGGCGCATCGAATGTAATCCTGCAGGCTTTGAAGCCGAGTGCCGACGGAGATCCCGATGATTTCCTGCTTCGCCTGCAAGAAATCTCCGGGAAGCCGGCAGACCTGAATCTCAAATTCCCCGTCTCGATCCGTTCGATCGCAGAAACAACGCTAACGGAAGATAAAATCCTCCGTTCGGGAATTGCGGCGAACGCCGTGCACATCTCACCACACCAGACACTTACTTTGCGACTCTCCGTTGTGCACCCGGCGGCCGCCGCATCAGGAGAAGAGAATTGAACCGACGCAGGATTGTTATTCAAACCGGCAAGCTTGTTTCACTTTGTTTCTTTATTTGCTGTTGCTCATTCGTGTTTGGGCAACAACCTCGGTCTGGCCATTGGACAGAAACAGCGTCCTTCGATTACGGCATCAGCGCCGATATCACCTATGGCGTGTTCAACAATGTCCCCGTGCATCTTGACGTCTGGCGAAATCTCAAGGCAACCGGCCCGGTTCCCACGCTGCTCTATGTTCATGGTGGGGGATGGGTGTTTGGCGACAAGAATGGCGCTGTAAATCTCTTCCTGCCTTATATTGAGCATGGATGGAATGTTGTCAATGTGGAATACAGGATGGCAGGAGTTTCCCCCGCTCCCGCTGCCGTTGAAGATGTTCGCTGCGCACTGCGATGGGTTTACAGAAACACGGCCGAGTATCACTTCGACACGAATCGTATTGTTGCTACAGGCCATTCGGCAGGCGGCCACCTCGCGCTCATGGCTGGCATGCTTCCAACTGGTACCGATCTCGATAGCCAATGCCCGGCGGGGGCCGACGAACCGCCGCTAAAGCTGGCTGCCATTGTGAATTGGTTTGGCATCTCGGATGTAAACGATATCCTCGACGGGCCTGACCGCCAAACATACGCCGTGGCTTGGCTCGGTGCTCAATCCGGCAAAACCGAATTGGCAAAGCATGTATCTCCGCTGACTTATGTGCGGCCGGGTTTGCCCCCGATTATCACGGTTCATGGAGACCACGATCTTACCGTTCCTTATTCGCAAGCGGTACGTTTGCGAGAAGCGCTCACTCAGGCGGGCGTGCCGAACGAACTCGTGACAATTCCCAATGGTGGTCACGGCAGCTTTTCCGGCGATCAGACCAGTGCGGCATTCAGCAAAATATGGGCCTTCCTTGCTGCTCATAATTTGAGAGATGCTACCAGCATTCCTTCGCCGGAGGCGCACTGATGGACAAGCATTTGGAGTCTCCTCCTTCGACGGCCTCCGGGGATAAACGCGAGGCGGCAGATTGCGAATCAGAAATAGCCGCTCAGTACCCGCGCCTCTCGCTATCGGACCAGCGTCTTCTTGGTCAACTTTTGGACCTTCCGCCTCTTGGGAGTTTGCCCGTTGAGGCAGAGCGTGCTCGCATGCGAGAAGGCCAGACTGCCACTCTCGCCGAGTTTCCAGTGGAAGCTGAGGAGTACCATACATCTGCTTGCACGGTGCACCTGATCAAGCCTCTAAAGGCGCAATCTCCGATGCCGATTACGTTTTACCTGCATGGAGGTGGCTGGGTGTTGGGAGACCTTCAGACCCACACAAAACTGGTGTGTGAACTTGCAGTGCGGTCACGGAGTGTTGTCGCCTTCATAGACTATCCGCGCGCGCCGGAGCACCGGTTTCCGGTCCCGCTAGAGGCATCCATTACGGCGCTGACCGAGCTTTTGCAATCTGCGGAGTCCCTCGGCCTGGATAGAAACAGGTTTGCCGTAGTGGGCGACAGCTCAGGGGGCAATCTCGCCGCAGCGCTGACGCTTTTGGCGATCGAGCGGAATCTGCCGTTGCCGACGCGACAGGTGCTCTTATACCCTGCAACCGACTACAACTGGGCCACTCCCTCATACAGTGAATTTCGAAAAAATCCGAACCTGAGCCAGTTCACAATGAGGTGGTTTTGGGATAATTACTTGTCAGAGGCGTCCTCGAATTCAGATCCGCTTGTCTCACCCCTTCGTGCCCATGAGGATGTTTTCTCGAGGTTTCCTCAAACTCTCATCGTTACGTGTGAATATGACATCCTGCGCGATGAAGGGGAACAGTTCGCTGCCCGGCTGATTCGCGCTGGTGTCGAGGTGACTGCGGTCCGCTGGCTGGGAGCGCTGCACGGGTTCCTCGTAACCGAATCTTTGGCCGCCTCCGCTTCCGCTCAAACATGCATTGATGCGGTTGCGAGCTACCTGAAAAGGGGATATGGAATCGAGTCCTGAGTTCTTTGGTGCGTGGAGTTAACGCTTCGCCGAACATCCGCATGACTGCCGGATCACAAGGTTCGCTGCAATTTCAATCTGTTGAGGAGAGTTGGCCTCACCGGCCATGTGATTCAGCAGAAGCTGGGTCGCTGTCCGGGCTAGTTCTTCAATTGACTGCCGGACCACGGTTATCGAGGGACGAAGCGTGGCTGCCAGCGCGAAATCGTCGAACCCGACCAGGCTTACGCATTCCGGAACACTAATATTGTGGTTCTGCATCACTTCATATGCGCGGATTGTCGATTGGTTATACAGTCCGAAAATCGAATCAATCTTTCCCCGAGCCGACATGTGCTTCATAATGGCTGCTTCGGCAGACTCGTAGTCCGATGCCTCCATTTCTATCATCGTTTCCAGCCCCGCCGCCGTGAGAGCGGCAGTGTAGCCTTTTACGCGCTCACGAATGGTATAGAGGTTGGGATCGCCGCCGAGACACAGAATTCGCTTGCGGCCGTGGTTAATCAAATGGCGCACTGCATTTTCCGCGGCGGTACTGTTAGCTGAAACAACGCTGGAGTAGTCCCGGCCAGCGATGGGGCGGTCAAAAGCCACCACAGGAACAGAGAGGCGGCGAAGATTCTGAATCAACGCCTTTGAGCCGGAACGAGGCGGCACGAGAAGAAGTCCATCTACACGATGACGCTCGAATATCTGTAAGTCGGTTAACTCCAATTGGGGCTTATCCTGCGATGCGAGCAGAATAAGCACATAATCTTCGCGGCGCGCATAACTTTCGGCCACTCCAGCAAACTGCGCAAAAAAAGGGTCGGTGATGGAGGGGATGATGAGCCCTATGGTCCTCGAGCGTTCGCTCTTCAGAGACCGGGCTGCCTCATTCGGCTGATACCCAAGGTCTGCCATCACCCGCTGGATGCGAGCGAGCATTTTGGGCGCAACATAATGCCCCCCATTGATGACGCGAGACACCGTAGTGGTACCGACGCCGGCTGCTTTGGCAACATCGTGGAGAGTAGGGCGACTCTTCCGGGTACTGATCATGTAATTAGACGTCCTTCGCAATTTCGAGCCGTGCCCTGTGAGCAGCGGACAGCACCTGTGTCCAGAGCAAAAGCCGATTTCGGGTGCTACGCGTCTGCAAAAATCAGGCGCGTCCTAGAGACAATGCAAGCCTCGACGATCACTGATCACTTTACACTGTGCTGGCCGGGATGGCAACGGTTCCAGATATCAATCGTCGGAGGTCCGCGCTAGGTGAAGTCCCGTACAGTTGGCGCAGCCAGCCTGCACGACAGCATAAAGCGCGTTTTTCTACCAACTGCCGCGGAGGTTTGTAGTTCTATTTTCAGATAAGATCGAATTCCACAAAATGATTCTCGATCGTTACTGCATTTCTAGGGGACAATGTGGTACAACTGGTATCGGTTCCACAGAGGGCAACCTGATGCAGAAACTCTTTGCGCGGGCAGGCCGCGTTCTTGCCTTCGATGTCGGAGGTAGCCATGTTGTTGCGGCGCTCTGCGTTCTCGACACATTATCCTTCGGTCCTGTTGTCGGTGGGGCATCGCCCACCATCATCACTCTCGGTCTACAAGTCTCCGGCAACTTGGATAATCTCGAAGGCGTATCCATACGACAGGGATTGCGCAACTGGGAACGGAGCAATAGCCATACCTTCCTTGGTACAGCGGAAGGCCGAGGATGTGCCCGGCAAGCCTGAGTTATGTAACAGCAACATTAACCATCGCAGTTACTGGAGTTCGCTCAATGAAGCGCTCGCATGTCTACTTATTTCTGATTACGTCCATGTGTCTTCTGTTCTTCGCGGAGGGCTCTCTCGCGCAGCGCGGCGCAGGCGAAAAGCAGACGATCGGCTTGGATGGGAGCTGGGAATTCCATCAGAGCAACGGAAATAAATCTCCCGATGTGCCGTGGCTTCCAGCGCAGGTCCCAGGAGACGTTCACCTCGACCTGCTCAAGAACAAGCTGATATCCGATCCTTACTATCGCGATAATGAATCGCGCATGCAGTGGATTGAAAACGCAGACTGGGCATACCGCAAGACCTTCGAAGCGAACCCGGATCTTCTTGCGAACCACAGCATCGATCTGGTATTCCTCGGCCTCGATACCAATGCGAAGGTATTTATCAACAATCGATTGGCCTTGACTGCGGATAACATGTTTCGCCTTTGGCGCGTTGACGCGAAGCTCTTCCTGCATCCAGGCTCCAATGAGATCCGCGTGGAGTTTCCTTCCCCCATCAAGCTGGCTGACAAACTCGCGGCGGAAGACAAGACACATGCCGACACGCGCATACCTGAGAAGTCGTACCTCCGCAAGGCGGCTTACGAATATGGATGGGATTGGGGTCCGCGATTTGTCACCAGTGGAATCTGGCAGTCTGTCTATTTTGAGGTGTGGAACAAGGCGCGCATTTCAGATGTGCAGATTGAACAGCCGGACGTCAACGCCGAGGTTGCTCATCTCATTGCAAAAGTCGGAATTGTCGCCGCAGAGGACGAAGATATCGATGTCCTTCTGAATACTACGCAAGATAGCAAGGCAGTAAATCGCGCCCTGACGACACATCTCCACGTAGGTGAAAATACGGTCGAGATTCCGGTAGAGATTGTAAAACCGGCGCTATGGTTCCCGTCGGGGTATGGTTCACAGCCGCTTTATCAATTCAATGTGGCGATAAAAACTGGAAATCGATCTCTGGATGACAAAGCTATTTTCACCGGCCTGCGTTCGATTCAACTGCGTCAGCAACTCGATCAATGGGGACGCTCGTTTGAGTTTGTGGTTAATGGCATTCCGGTATTCGCCAAGGGTGCCGATGTTATTCCCTTCGATAGCTTTCCGGATCGAGTCACTGAACAGCGGTACCGCCAAATTCTGCAATCCGCCAAGGATGCAAACATGAACATGGTCCGCTTGTGGGGAGGAGGATATTACGAGTCCGACAAGTTCTACCAGATTTGCGACGAGCTTGGTTTGATGGTTTGGCAAGATTTCATGTTTGCCAGCAGTTGGTATCCCGGCTCCAAGGATTGGAAGCAAAATGTCGAGCAGGAGGCAGACTATCAGGTGCGCAGATTGCGCAATCATCCCAGTATCGTCCTTTGGTCGGGGAACAATGAGGTTGAATCGGTCCTCTACGCTTTCCTGGGCGGGACCTCCGCAGACGGAAAGCTCCAGATATGGAAGAACTACCTTACGACATTCAGTGGCATTCTTCCGAAGGTGATCGCACGTGACGACCCGGAAATTCCTTACTGGCCGAGTTCGCCAAGCTCGGATTACGAGGAGACGTCGGATGCATTTCAGGCCGGTGATGCGCATGATTGGAGCATCTGGCACGGCAGGGAGCCTTTCGATAACTATCAAAAACATTTCTATCGCTTCACCTCCGAGTATGGATTTCAATCGTTTCCCGAGTTGCGCACTGTCGAGTCCTTCACGAATGCAGAAGACCGTGCGAGCATCTTTACCCCTGTCATGTTGGCGCATCAGAAAAACAACGAAGGTAACTCGATCATTCATGATTACCTTCTGCGCGATTACGCAGAGCCAAAAGACTTCCCGTCATTTCTATATGCAAGCCAGGTATTGCAGGCCGAAGGCGTAAAAGTTGGTGCAGAACACATGAGACGCAATAGGCCGCGCATCATGGGATCGCTCTTCTGGCAGCTCAATGATTCTTGGCCCGTGGCGTCGTGGTCGAGCATCGACTCCTACGGTCGCTGGAAGGCGCTTCAATATTATGCAAGGCGTTTCTACAGCCCGATCTTGGTTTCTCCCGTTGTTCAAGACGGCAACATCAATGCGTACGCAGTTTCGGATCGGACGCAACCCATAACTGGAACAATTCGCCTGCGAATCATGGATATGTACGGAGCTATCGTAAAAGAAGAAAAGAGAGAAGTGACCTTGCCTCCGCTCTCCAGTACGCAGTGTCTTCAGATTTCCATGGAGGAGGTTCTGCAGAGTCAGAAAGACCTGACAAAGGTGTTCGTGGTTGCGGACATGACAGTCAGTGGGAAGCTGGTTTCAAAGAACCTCCTCTATCTTGAACCGACGAAGCAGATTCACCTGTTGCCGGCAAAGCTTCAAACTACCTTGACACATCAAGGGGATCACTATGTGCTCCGGCTTCTTGCCCCGGTTCTCGCGCGGGATGTCTACATTACGTTCGGCGAACTGGACGTGAAGGTATCAGATAACTATTTCGATCTGCTCCCCGGAGAATCGCAGGAGATCGTGATTACGAGTGACTCTACTCTGAGCCAACTCCAAGAGCAATTGAAGGTCATCTCTCTGGTAGATGCGTTTGGGCCTGACGGCACTACAGCAAAGGCCGAAGCAAAGTGAGAGAATCCAAAAAATCTGGCAATCCTCAACGGCTGCTGAGAGAGATGGAACTGATGAATCGTCGCGAGTTTCTTGGTGGAGCCGGAGCTCTGGTATTGTGTTCAAATGTTCATGCTTCTGCGCAGGCAGTAGGGCAAGCCTTGGCAACGCCGGTGCTCTATTACACGGATGGCTATCATGGCGGCGTAAGAGGGCACATGCCACAGGGATGTTGGCGCGACATCCTGAATGCGATGCACATCTTTCCCGAATGGAAGATTTCGCTCGATGTGGAGGCTGCATCGTGGGAAGCGCTGGAACATCAGGACCCAGAGGCATATCTGGAGATGAAGGAACATCTCGAAAATGGCGGCCCTCGGCCGCGCGTAGAGATGGTTGGAGGCACCTTCGCGCAGCCGTATGGTTGGGCGATTTCCGGCGAAAGCAATATACGTCAGTTGCAGCGCGGAATCGAAGTGATTCGAAAGCATTTTCCCACCACTCCGATTGAGACATATTCAGTTCAGGAACCGTGTTGGTCGTCTTGTATGCCACAAATCCTCAAGTCATTCGGATTTACTGGCGCTTCCTTGAAGAACGCAAGCACTGCATGGGGCGGATATACCCAAGGCGTCGATGCTGAACGGGTGAACTGGATCGGTCCGGATGGAACTTCGATCCTCGCAGTGCCTCGGTATGCCTGCGAGACTCTGCTTAAAGTTTATGAAACAGAGGCGGTGGCCGGTTCGCCGAGCTATGTCGAAAAATGCGTAGCACATGGAATTTCCCGACCGGATGGGATGTGTTTTCAGGATCTCGGCTGGCCCGCGAAGCCGCGCGTAAGTGCAAGCTATATTCAATATGTTACCTGGCACGAATATATTCATGATATTGCCAAGCTACCGCCCAAAGACTGGCAGTTCACGATGGAAGATATATTGACGACACTGCCCTGGGGTGAGAAAACCCTGCAGAGAGTGGCGCAGCAGGTTCGTTCGGCCGAGCGTCAATTGATTGCGGCAGAAAAATGCGCCGCGCTAGCGTGGGTCAATTGCGGATATCCATGGCCGGAAGAAGAACTGCGCGAAGCATGGGATGGCGTGCTTTGGAGCCAGGCCCATGATGCGTGGATCACGGCAACCACCCGCAGTGACAGACAGGCATGGTCTTTTCAGGTTGCATCGGAGACGCTTGTTGCTGAGCAGATCGCCAATGCGGCAATTCAGGATGCAGTTGCAGCTCTTAGCCCCTATGCAACTTCCGAAGCGCGAGGGTCGCTTGACCCTCAACGTATCAGAGTTGTAAATTCGCTCGGATTCGATCGAGAAGACCTGATCGAGATCGAAGTTGCTACGGACAGAAAAACCCGGTCCATTCATCTTACGGATGCATCGGGCAGGGAAGTTCCAAACCAGATTGTGACGGAGCGGCTATATCTGCCTCAAACACAGATAGAAGCTCTCAGCCGAGCCGCGGAGGTGGGCCAACAGGGGAAAGAGGATGAGAGCGATGGTTGGAATACCGTGAAAATTCTTTTCCGTGGCAAGGTGCCCGCTTTCGGCTTCAGTACCTACAGGATTGAACCACATGATTATGCTCTGCCAAAGTTATTCAAGGGAGTCACCGCAACCTTCTCTGCCTCCGATGGAGCGGTACTTCTGGAGAGCGACCTGTACCTGTTGCGCGTTGACTCAAAGCGCGGTGGAGCAATCACAAGCTTTTATGACAAAGAGCTTGAAAAAGAACTCTGCTTGGAAGGTTCCGATCGACTCTTCAATGAGTATCGTGGGTACTTCATCGCCAAGAAGCAATGGTGCAGCAGCACCGACCATGCGGCACGTTTAGAGATCCTTGAAGATGGACCCATGCGTGCACGGGTGCGAGTCACAGGAGAGATTGGCGGCTGTCCTTTTCAAACAATCATCACACTCGTTGAAGGCGAGCGGCGTGTTCGTTTCGATGTCGCGTTTCATTTTGAGAACGACACATGGATTGGCGACCCATGGGACATGAAGCCCGAGGATCGCAGCACAGAAAGAAGACGGTCGCAAAACGACGGGCGATGGAAGCTGCAGGCGCTTTTTCCGGTAGCTCTTGATCATCCCGTTCTCTATAAAAATAGTGCATATGACGTATGCCGCAGCCGCAATGCCGACACTTACTTTCAGCGATGGGATGAGATAAAGCACAACATCGTTCAAAACTGGACGGACCTCCTCGATGAGAACCGTGGAGTGGGATTTGCCGTCTTCTCCGATTGCACGACTGCCTACACATTTGGGCCTGATCATCCTTTGGCGCTGGTGCTGGGATGGGGTTGGGAGGGTGGATTCTGGTGGGGAAAATGCCCGCTTCGCGGCGAGCAACGATCCAGCTATGCCGTGATGCCGCATCGCGACAAGTGGAGCGAGGCATTGCTTTGGCAAGAAAATGCTCGTGCGGATGAACCTCTATTTGCACAGTTGATGAATGGCCAACGTCCGTCAGAAAGGGACGAGCGTTCATTGCTGCGCATCAAGCCCGACCGCGTTCATTTGTCAGCCGCATGTGTCAAGAGTGAACATTTAGAGATACGCCTCTTCAACGCGAGTGACGAGCAAACGGAGTGTGTCGTTTCCCTGGGCTTTTTGCCCTCGCGTGCGGAACTGGTAGAACTCGATGGGCGATTGGTCAGGATATTGGAAGTCACGCAGGTGAATCACGAAATCTGTGAGACGCTGATAACCATGCCACGCTTTGGGATTCGTACCTTGCGATTTGGACTAACAACAAAATGGAAAGAGGACTGGAAACATGTTTCCTAAGCTCAGTCGTCGGGGGTTTGCGCGTTTATCGCTCGCGAGTCTCATGGCCACTCGAATCAAGCCTGTGTTTGCCGATACAAGCGACAGTGTGGATAGGATTGATCCCTTCATTGGAGCTAGCACGAGCGTCGCACTCGGTGAAGGAAAGACTTTCCCGGGTGCGACCACACCCTTTGGACTCGTGCAATTAAGTCCGGACACGATCACGGGTGGAGACAACGCGCCGGGGTACTCGTATGAGCACACAACGATCGAGGGTTTCAGCTTTACGCACATGAACGGAGTTGGTTGGTTTGGCGATTTCGGCAACCTGCTTGTGATGCCTATGACGGGCGGATTCAAGGCTGCATCTGGCCGGCCCGATCATCCTGGCGAAGGCTGGCGCTCAAGATTCAGTCATTCTACCGAGGTGGCGAAGTGCGGCTATTACGCAGTCACTCTGGAGGATTATGGAATCCGTGCCGAGGCCGCAGCCGCTCCTTACGCGGGCATTCTGCGTTTCACCTATCCCCAATCCGAGCAGGCTCGCATTCAGATCGACCTTGCGCGCCGCATCGGTGGCACATCGACCCGCCAATATGTGAGGGTCGTGGATGACCACTCGATTGAAGGGTGGATGGAGTGCCCGCATCAAGGTGGGGGATGGGGCAATGGAGCGGGGCATGTGGATTACACCTTATATTTCCGAACCGAGTTTTCGCGGGCCATTACGAACTCGGGTGTGTGGAGCATCGACGTTCCCGCAGAATTCATCGAGCGGGGTGAGGGGCTGATCGTTGATAGATTCAACACCGACGCATTTTACGAGTTAGCGGCGAAGGCAGAAGTATTTCCGGGAATCAAGGAGAAGGAAGGCGCTCACCTTGGCTTCTACGTGGAGTTTGCAGTCGAGGCTGGCGAGCAGGTCTTGGTCAAGTCGGGAATCTCCTTTGTCGATTTAGAAGGCGCTCGCAAGAATCTTGCACATGATATTCCACACTGGAATTTCTCTTCAATCAGAGGAAACGCAGGGCAGGCATGGAGCGATGCGCTCAACAAGATTGAAATCGAGGGAGCAACGGAGGCGGAAAAGACCATCTTTGCTACGGCGATGTATCACGCAATGATCGATCCGAGAAAGATCTCCGATATCGACGGCCGCTATCGTGCCGGCAACCAAAAGATTCAGAGGGATGAAAAATCCACACGCCGCACCATCTTTAGCGGATGGGATGTATTTCGCGCAGAGCTTCCCCTGCTGACCATCTTGAATCCGACCGTTGTGAATGACCAGATCAATTCACTATTGGATCTTGCAACAGAAAGCGGCAAGGGCTATCTCGAGCGGTGGGAGATCATGAATGCATACAGCGCATGTATGGATGGTGATCCGGCTCTCTCCGTCATTCTGGACGCCTACAAGAAGGGGATTCGGAAATTCGACATCGAGCGGGCGTATTTAGCCTGCCGGCAATCGGCAGCAGGAGTCGGCAATGCAACCGCCAGGCCCGACAATGAGTTTTATATGGCCAACGGCTATGTCCCGGACCAGATTTCCTGGACCTTAGACAATGCCTACTTCGATTGGTGCACAGGTCGTTTTGCCCAAATGCTGGGTAAGAAGCAGGATGCGGACCTTTTTCTTGCCCGGGCACTGAATTACAAGAAAATCTATGATCCAACGGTAATGTCCATGCGCGCACGCCATAGAGATGGTGCATGGTTGGATTGGAAGGGCGAATTGGAATTCGGTCAGGGATGCACTGAGAGCAATCCACTGCAGCAGTCCTGGTTTGTTCCGCATGACGTTTACGGTCTCATCTCCTTAATGGGCAAGGACCGCTTCACATCAAGCCTGGAACGCCTGTTTGAAAACACGCCCCGGTCTTTTGGATGGAATCCCTATTACAATCATTCGAACGAGCCGGTCCACCATATACCTTATCTGTTTGCCTATGCCGGTAAACCCTGGCTTACGCAGAAATGGGTGCGTCGGATTATCAATCAGGCTTACCATGCCCAGGTAAACGGAATTTGCGGCAACGACGACGTGGGGCAGATGTCTGCTTGGTATATCTTGAGCGCAATCGGATTCTACCCCGTGTGCCCCGGAAGCAATGTCTATATCCTGGGATCTCCCATTTTTAAGCGGGCAACCATACATCTCGATCCAAACTGGCATACCGGATCCAAATTCACATTAATTGCAAAGGACAATTCGCCTGAGAATGTCTATGTGCAATCGGCGAGACTCAACGGCAGGGAACTGACGCGGGCCTGGATCACGCACGATGAAATCGTCTCCGGATCGACGCTGGAGTTGACCATGGGCTCCTCACCAAATACTCGATGGGGCGCAAATCCTGCGGATCTGCCTCCCGATACAATGACGCCGAGCGATTCGCTCTGAGAGTGGCAGGGAGGTCATGCTGGCTCCAGGGTGTCTGGATTCAGTGTGGCCTTCATTCGGCATTTCGATTCTCCCGGGAGGACCGGGAAACCAATGCAAGATGCTCAGGCGCTGGATTCGGCAACAACATTTGAAAATGCTACTTACAGGGCGGAGTCTCCAGAACAATGAAATTCGGCGCGACCGGTGTCACTTTCTTTGTCTTTCTTATCATCAATTCCATTTCCATTCTTGGGGAACCTGTCTCCCAGAAATGTCAGGTCAGCCAGACCACGCGAGGCGTGCATGTGACCAGTGGAATTGGCGTTATGGATCTGGAGATCCTCGGGTCAAATCTTGTTCGCGTCGACATCCAGCCTTATGGAAAGACCAGCCCGCGCACACTGGTGATGGATCCTAATCTGAAGGTTCCAGATCTCGCCCCGGTTTCCATTCACAGCGACGGCGACTTAGGCCAAATTGCATCCTCTGAAATCCAAGCTTCTGTGACGTGTCGGTCGCCGATCACGGTTTCCGTGTCGGATGCGGCACTGCACAAACTGGTGGAGCAGGTAGATCCCTTCGCTCAGGCGGCGGGGCATAACGTGAACCTTCTCCACGCTCCCAACGAGAATCTCTACGGCATGAGCGGCCTGAGCATGAAAGAGGACGGTGGTGGTCTAACTCGAAATAAGGGCGCGAAGGTTTTGGCCGGAGTTCAAGGCGAAGCTGGTGCGCCCTGGTTCTTCACGGCGCACTACGGCGTGCTGATAGATTCCGATGGTGGCGCATTTGATGCAAAGAGCGACGAGGTTCGGTTCTCGGGTGACTCGCGCAACGACATGGAGTATTTCGTGATGACCGGTGCGCCGATGCAGGTGATTTCCACCTTATCCGCCCTGACCGGCCATCCCCCGCTGCCGCCCAAATGGACGCTCGGTTTCCTGAATAGCCAATGGGGATCAACCGAAGCTGAACTCAAACAGATTGCCTCGACCTATCGTGCGAAGCACATCCCCCTCGATGCCTTCATTATGGATTTCGACTGGAAGGCTTGGGGCGAGGACCATTATGGGGAGTGGCGATGGAACAGTACGTCGTCTCAGGGAAGCCTCAAACCGGATCAATTCCCCGATGGCGCCAGTGGTCTCTTCAGCAAAGAGATGCAGGGCGAAGGCATTCATTTAGCGGGCATTCTCAAACCGCGCATCCTTCTGTACAAACTAGGCAGCACCACTGAAATGCTTGAAGCCGCAGCGTATGCTCAGGCGCACGATCTGTGGGTTCCCAGTGGAAAGGAATACACGGATTATGCTACCGGCCGCCTTGCGCGCGATCTCGACTTCTCCAAGCCAGAAACTCGCTCCTGGTATTGGCAGCATCTTGAGTCCACATTCGATGCCGGCATGACGGGATGGTGGAACGACGAGGCAGA
Organism: Terriglobales bacterium; assembly: GCA_015654835.1. Classification (GTDB taxonomy): domain Bacteria; phylum Acidobacteriota; class Terriglobia; order Terriglobales; family Acidobacteriaceae; genus Telmatobacter. The sequence continues at coordinate 108,984 of JAATGG010000090.1, read as the reverse complement.
CAATAGCAATAATTTTCAGTTCCTGAACATGGGCCGGACCCTCTACGACGGTCAGCGCGGACACTCCAACCTCCGCGTCTGGTCCATCAATCGCAATTATTATCTCGGCGCTCAGCGTTACGGTTACGCCGAGTGGTCGGGTGATATTCAAACCGGCTTCGGCAGCATGGCGCATCAGCGCATGCGTATGCTGGCGACGATCGACACCGGCGAGCCGCATTGGAGCATGGATACTGGAGGTTTCTCTGGGCACCCTACGCCCGAGAACTATGCACGTTGGATGGAGTTCGCCGCGTTCGTTCCCATCGATCGCGTACACGGCGACATTGATGAAAAGCGGCAGCCATGGGTCTATGGTCCTGTCGCCGAACTGGCCGCCACCAAAGCCATTCGCCTCCGCTACTCACTTTTGCCGTATATCTACTCTTGTGAACGGATAGCCACAGAAACGGGCATCGGTGTGGTGCGTCCGCTCTTCTGGCTCTTCCCCGACGATCCGAAACTGGTAAATGAAGGTTCATCCTGGATGTTCGGTGATGCCCTGCTGGTTTCTCCGGTCGTCACTCCAGGGGAGACCGAACACAGCGTCTACTTACCCGCGGGCACTTGGTACGACTACTTCCACGGCACGAAGATTGAGGGAGGCAAAACCATCAATTATCCAATCAATCCAAATACGTGGGAAGACATTCCGCTCTTTGTCCGCGCCGGCTCGATCCTAGCCTCGCAACCGCCGCAAGATTACACCGGCCAGCAACCCATCCCCGAAATCATTCTGGACATTTTCCCAACCGCACAGGAAGCTCGATTTGTGTATTACGACGATGACGGCGCCACCTACGCGTACGAGCAAGGAGAGTATTACCGTCAGTCCGTTCAGGCATCGGTCAGCGGAGAAACCACCCGCATCTCCTTGGAGAAACCTTCCGGCTCGTTCCATTTCTCACTTCGTTCTTATCTCATCCATATGCACGGAACCAAGCCAGCGACAACAGTTCTCCTCAATGGGCATCCGCTTTTGCAGGCTCCGGCAAACGAACTTGAGACTTCAGCAAGCGGCACTCTCTGGGTTAACCGTGAAGACAAATTTGGTCCCGTAACCACAATCAGAATTCCTGCCCAGCAGGAATCGAGCATAGAGATCCGCTGATCCCGGAGCACAGGACGTAGTGAGCATTGAATTGGGCGAGGAGAGACTGCAGCCGACCGCGGATATGGAACTGCTGAATCGCATCGACCAATTTATGATTTGCGAGTTTGCCCACCGGTGGCTGGTGGGCAGAGCGCCGGAATGACATTTCGCCCTTGCGGCAATGGTTCGATCGCAATGAGACTCTACCCCTCTCCTAAGTAAGGCAAAATTTTCAGCGGCCTCAGTTGGTTGCTGACGCAAGGCTGAGCGAACTCTCGACTTCACAGTCTGTGATCGACAGGCCCCTTTTCCTCCGGCATTCCGGCTATCTGAAGCGTAGTTCATTCCTACCATGACTGGTGTATTGCGATTTGCTTACTATTGCTCGCGCGTTCAGATCACGGATGAGGAAGAGTACTGTTGAGATTATGGTGCATACTGTTCCGTTTTTCAGCCGTTGAACGCTTATGGAGGAACAGTGAATTATCAATTGCTTCACCCACAGACGACGATCAAATTGCCGCGATGCGCCTTCTCGATACTTTTCGCAGGATTGCTGCTGATTTTGGCGTTTGTCGTAAAGCTGCCGGCACAGACCGGCACAACGGCTACCATCTTTGGCGTGGTTAGCGATGATAGCGGCGGGCTCATTCCTGCAGCTACCGTGATCGCGCACAATGTCGATACCGGCATCGATCGTACGACTCAATCATCTGAAAGCGGAAGCTACACGCTTTCGCAATTACCTCCCGGTCATTACCTCCTGACCGTAACTGAGAGCGGGTTCAAGACCTATCAGCAACAAAATATCACGCTCACCATCGGCCAAATAGCGGGGATTAATCCACGCTTGCAGATCGGTGCCCAGCAAGAAGAAGTTACCGTAACCGCCGACGCTCCGCCAATTCAAACCTCGGATCCTTCGGTTGGATTGCTGATAGATTCGGTGACGATCACCAATACGCCGCTGAATGGCAGACTTGGCATCACCGGATTGCTTGCGTTGGCGCCTGGTGTGCAGGCAGCCGGCAGCCAGGATCAGATTCCGGTTTATGGCATTACGCCGGCCATTAACTCCGGTGCCCGCAATGCATTGGGCGCTGTAGGCTTCACTCTTGACGGCGGTGTGAACATGAACATGGGCCTGCAACGCCCGCTCGGTGAGGTTCCTCCGCTTGATGGCATTGAAGAATTCAAGGTACTCACCACCAATGCTCCCGCTGAATACAACCAGGCAGCGCAGATCATTGTGATCAGCAAGGGCGGCACAAATCAATATCATGGCATGCTTGTGGAATTCAATCGCGTTGCTGCAACCGCCGCCAAGTTTTATTTCGCGGGATCGCAGCCCAAGCCGAAGTACATTCGCAACGAGTACGGGGGCAATTTCTCCGGACCCATCTCAGTCCCACATATCTACAACGGAACAAACCGTTCGTTCTTCTTCTTTAACTACGAAGGGTTCCGGCTTCTGCAGGCTTCAAATTTGAACTCGCAGATGCCAACCGTTGCGCAGCGAAAAGGCGACTTTAGTCAGTTTTCAGGGCTTGTACTTCAGGATCCACTGACAGGTCAGGCTTTTTATGGAAACCAGATACCCACTGAACGAATCAATACAGTCGACCGCCAGTTGCAGGATACTCTTTATCCATTGCCAACAACGAGCGGTACCGGCACGAATACGTATGAATTGGTTCCCTACACCCAAACTGTAAATCGATATTCCTTCCGCCTCGACCACAAGATCGGGGACGCGGACATGGTTCGTGCCAGCTACATTGCGGGTCTGTATGGTCCTAACCCAACGACCGGTGCGACCAGCAAGTTCGGCGGCATGTCGGGAGTCGGGGAAAGAAACATGAATACGGTGTTGGGCTGGACGCATATCTTTTCGTCCACCGCAGTTGGCGATCTCACGGCTGCCTACCTTCATCTGCCTGTCTACAGAACGCCGCAGAACAACAATACCGATTTCTCGGCAATGATTCCGGGACTCGGCCCTCAGGTGATTCAAGGTGCCCCACAGATATCCATCAGCAATATCACTTCAGTGGGCGAAGCAGGAAGCAAGGTGCTTGGGCAGACGATTCAGCTCAGCGGCACATTTACTAAAACCATGGGGAAGCATAATTTCAAAGCAGGATTCTCCTATTTGCATGACAGCACGGCAAACCTTATCGCTGCTTCGCCGCAACGTGGATCTTACAACTTTAACGGCCAGTATTCCGGCAATGCCTATGCGGATTTTCTGCTTGGCTATCCTTCCTCTGTGCAAAAGCCAAATCCAAATTCGCAGAAATTGCTGAACGTCTCTCATCAGGCAGGTGTGTTTATTCAGGACGACTGGCGTCCGATTCCAGAACTGACTCTGAGTCTTGGAGTTCGTTATGACCTCCAGCATCTCAATGACAGCTCCTACGGAAATAATTCGCTCTATGTGCCGGAGTTACAGAAGATCGTTCTGTTCAGCTCGGACTATCCGTCAGCCTCTGCACCGCAGCCGGCTATCCCTGCATTCTCCGGACTCCCGATGGTGTTCGCGTCCGATGTCCATCTGCCTCAGGATGTGTTTGCCTATCTAGGGCAGCCGAACAAGAATATCGCGCCTCGATTCGGCTTTGCCTATCAGGCTCGCCCGCGGACTGTCGTTCGCGGCGGTTTCGGACTGTACTACAATCTTTTCCCTGAGTACTACATCCAGAATTACGCCTTCGAGAACATTCCCTATTTTGGTGTGCAGACGTTCTCTCAACCAACAGGCGCGCCTGCTATAACAATGTACGCACCGTTCGGTGGAACGGGCGCTTTCGCATCGAATCCCAGCGTCAACGCAGCGCACAAGACAGAAGTACCGTATGCTGAGCAATACAATCTGGCCATCGAGCAGCAGATCGGTCGGACCACATCTCTCCGCGTTGGCTACGTGGGCCAGCGCAATCTCAAACAGAACAACTCCAACGGTCCAGGTAATACAACCCCGGATCTTAACCAGCCCACACCTGCACCTGGTGCCGTCCAACCGCGCCGGCCGATACAGCCTTTTGCCTCGATCTATCTGACGACAGATCCGATCTTTCACTCCACCAGCAACGCACTGCAGATTGGTGTTCATAAGCGGTTCGAGTCGGGATTTCAGATCAATGCTGAGTATGAGTGGATTCGCGTTCTTGGCACAGAGAACTTTGTCGATCCCATGCATACCGATGATTCGTTCGGCAACATTGGCGGAATCACGCCGCAGACCTTGAACGTGAGCTACAGCTATGCTCTTCCTTTCGGTCATCAGCGGCGACTGCTCGCAAATTTAGGATCTGTCGCGAATACGTTGGTTGCTGGCTGGGAGGTTTCCGGCATCACGCAATATCAGGGAGGGCAACCCTTCTCTGTGAATTACAACACCAGCGTTCAAGGCTCGTATAACAGCAGGGCCAATCGCGTGAATGGTGTGGCGTTGTATCCCAAAAAGAAAAATCTTGGCCATTGGTTCAATAATGCCGCATTTGCAGCACCTGCGCCGTATACCTTCGGGAACTCAGCCTATAACCTGCTGTATGGTCCCAGATACCAGCAATGGGACATGACCCTTTCAAAGCGCATAGTCGTTGAGCACATGAACCTTCAGCTTCGGGCCGACGCATTCAACATCTTCAATCACCCGAACTTCTCTACTCCTAATGCCACACTCAGCAATCCAACTAACTTTGGTCAAATCACCGGTACCACTGGACAGCCTCGAACAATGGCATTTGGTGCGAAGCTGGTATTTTAGTACTGCCAACAGAGAAAGCGAGCTTCAGCAATGGATTTCTTCAATCGGAATCCACCTGCTGAAGCGCGCTTTTCCTGGAGTATCGTGGGCAGCTTTTTGCAGACGCCGAAACGACACCGACATCTTTCCAGCCATGTGGCTATAATGGACCCGCTGCGTGGCGAATATTCTAACCATCTGCCGCCGGGTGACAGGATGCGACGAAGCACTGCGAAACAATGCGCCGCCGGTTTCGTACGTGCGGTCATTATTCTCTTCCTCTTGGTGTCGCTGCCCTCATGCAGCAGGCCTGTGAAGGTGCCTGTTATTGCTCTCATCACCCCCTTGACGACGATGGATCTCTGGAAGGGGATGCATGCGGGAGTATACAAGGCATGTTTGGAGGTGCATTGTCAGCGGTACTGGAATGCGCCGACGCACGAGGATGATTTCGAGAGGCAAATTGATCTCGTTCAGCAGGAGCTGAAGCGGCGAGTCGACGGCATCATTCTTGCGCCGGCGCAAGCCTCGGCTCTCGTTCCAATTACAGCCAGGGCACAGCGCGATGGCATTCCGATCGTTATTACCTCGAATGACCTGGCGATGCCCTTGACACCGCCTGTTGCGACGATCACAAGCGACGATACGGAAACCGGCCGCCTTGGGGCGGAGGCGGTTGCTGGACTGATTCACGGAAGAGGAGCAGTTGCAATCGTCGGTATTGATCCGTCCAGTTCTGCCACCCTGGCGCGTGCGGCAAGCTTCGAGGCTGAAATTCACAGGCGCTACCCCTCCATTCGCATCGCCGCCAGAACATTCACCCGGAACAACATGACGCGGACCTATGACGCGGAGGTGGACGATCTCGGTACCGTCCACGCGAAACCAAACGCGATCTTCACAGTCAGCGTCAGCGGAACCCAAAATGTCCTATCCTCTCTGCAGAGTCTCAACAGTGCGAGCCGCCCCGCGATCATCGCCTGTGATCAGGAGTCCGATCTTCTCGATGAACTCCGGTCCGGGCACTTGAACGGCCTGATTGCGCAAAATACCTATGAGATTGGCTACCTTGCTGTTCACGAAATTATGGGCGCCGTCCTGCATGGCGCTACTCCGCGTTCTTATACGGTGAAGCCCATGTTGCTTACCAGAACGAATGTCGATTCTGCCCCGGCGCAGGAATTTCTCAAGCCCTACAAGGGGTTCGATCGATGACGATCTATTCAAAGATATGGGGGTCATTGGCCAATCTTCCTATTCGAAGAGTGCTGAGGTGGTCGCTGTTTACTGTGATTGTCGCTGGCGGCCTGCTCGCGGCCGCGCTCATCTTTCCATGGCGCACCGGTGGCCGGCTTCCGTATCAGGATCATTTCAGCGATGGAAGGATGGACGAATGGGTAAGCTATGGCGGCAACTGGCAGATTATGAATGGTGCCGTATCGAATAATTCTGACGATACTGGAACAAAAATGGTTACAGGCCAGGAGAATACTGCCGACTACCGCATGGATGCGGATGTGCGGCTTACGAGCACGTTTGGCGATGCTGGGGTCATCGTTCGAGTTACACGGCCCGAGGAAGGGACTAACGCATTTTATGGGTACTATGTGGGGATTCGACTTCCTGACGAACTCCTGCTCGGCAAGATGGATTACGGCTTCACTCCCTTGAGGAGAATCCGGATTGCACAGGGAGTCTACCCGAATGTTTGGTACCACCTCGCCGTTTTCGCTAAAGGATGCGCCATCAGCGCGGCCGCCTTTGATGCAAATGGAAAAGAGATAGCATCGGCAGCCTTCGATGATGCAAATGGATGCGACAGGCAGGGCGCATTCGGACTCCGCTCGTTTGCTGCGGGAGGCACTTGGCGCCGAATCTCGGTCGAGGCCCTTCGATGATCCGTTCCAGAGTCTATGTCCTGCTGACTCTCTGTCTGAGCGTCGGCCCTTCTGCCGAAATCCGCTGCCAGGTGCCGGCAGCAAGCAGAGTAGAGCCCATTGGGCTTCTTCGTTTGGACGTAGGCGCTCGGGAGACGGACCATGTAGTTCGAGGAGTGGTCAATAAGACAGGCATGCCTCTCTTTATTCAGGACCGAACAGGTGGAATGGAGGTGAGCCTGAGTGCTCCAGTCCCAGGCTTGCACATCGGTGATGAAGTCCTTGTGAAGGGGAGACTCAGTCAGGGGCGCTACTCATCGCGCCTCAGTGCATCCGATGTCAGAGTTCTGAATCCCGGGGTTCCTGATCCCGCAGTATCTGTAACAGTAAATATGGCCGCGTCGGGTAATTACGACCGCATGTTTGTTGAGACAGAAGGAGTCCTCAGGGAAGTCCGAAATGCCAATGGAGTGCGCTGGCTGCTGCTGGATGGTGGGCGCGAATCATTCGTCGCCGAACTGCCGATAGATCCAACAAAAACACGGTCAAGAAAGCTCGACCTCAGATCGGTCATCCGAGTGCGGGGCATCTGCATCATGGATGATCGTCGCAGTGGTGAGGCTGTGCCGTTTACCGTCATTCCTCGCTCTGCGGATGACGTCAAAGTCGTCTCGCCTCCTCCGTTCTGGAATCGCACCCACGTGCTTGAAGTGACAGGCTGCGCGATGGCTCTGGGGTTGGGGATCATGATGCTCTATGTCCGCATGGAACGATGGCGATTCAAGCTGGTTCTCGATGAGCGCACCCGAATGGCGCATGACCTTCACGATACGCTTGCGCAGAGCTTCACCGGCATCGCCTTTCAATTGCAAGCGGTCCGGAACGCGATGCGCTTGGGTGCCCTCAATCTCGAAAAACAGGTTGACCTCGCGATTGGCATGGTTTCGCACTGTCAGGAAGATGCGAGACGCTCCATCGCGATGCTGAAGCCTGCGGACCTCGATGCCGGAAGTGTGCTGGAGAATCTCCGGCAACAGGGCGAGGTACTTACCCGTGGGGGCAATGTCCGGTTCTCGGTAAATGTGCAGGGGGATCTTTCTCGAATACCGCACGCAGTCGAGGATGTCCTCCTTAGGATCGGCCACGAGGCAATAACGAACGCGATACGTCATGCCGCTCCCTCCTGCATCGCAATCTCGCTGCAAGTCCTCGATGAAGTAGCGGTTCTTGAAATTCGCGATGATGGCTGCGGCTTCGTGCCGGCAGCAAAGCGCCGCGGTGGCTTCGGACTCCGTGCGATGAATACGAGGGCACATTCTCATGGAGGCACGCTTGAAGTATCCAGCTCGCTAGGTGCTGGAACTCTTGTCAGAGTATCCGTACCTTCCGGTCAGAGACCCGCCCGCCTGATGAGGGCTTTATCAAACTTGAGGAAGGAGAACAATCGCCTGTGAATAACACGGAATCGCCTGTCTTTTCATTGCCGCCCAATACGAATCCGGCCAGGATCATCATCATTGACGACCATCCTGCGATCCTTGTGGGGCTCAGTAGCATGTTGTCGACCCACTCGGATATACAGGTGATTGCCACCCTAGCGTCGGTAAAGCAGATCGATACGATTGCACCGGAGGAGGCTGTAGATGTGTTCCTGCTTGATCTCCGCATGCCGGATATCGGTGGCCTGGAGTCCATAGCTATCATCAGAAGGCGCTTTTTGACCGCGCGCATCCTTATGATTTCCAGCTATGAAACCGACGAAGAGATTTTCCGCGCCCTTGCCTCCGGCGCCTCCGGGTACATCACGAAGAATGCTCCTCAGGATGAGATAGTACATGCGATACGTCGCGTGTACTCGGGCAAACGATACCTGAATCCTGTGCTTGCAAAGAAGCTGGCGCAGCGATGTGAACGCGATGCTCTTACTTCACGGGAGATAGAAATCCTTCATTGGGTTGCCAAAGGCCTCACCAACAAGGGGATTGGCGAGAAATTTGCAATCAGCGAATACACGGTTCGCAATCACGTCAACAGTATTATCAGCAAAATGCAGGTGCAGGACCGCACTGAAGCTTCGGTGCTGGCGCTGAAGCGGGGCATCATTCAGCTCGACAATATCTAGCTTCTCAAAAAGAGAGCAGGCCTAGTTCATTTGATCCATTCTTCCTGTCGACGCCATCGGTAAGATGCGTCAGGGAATAAAAATGATCAAGTCCGCACTAGCCGCTCTTCTGCTCGCAGCCTTCATTCCGCATAACCAATTGATTGCCCAAGGTAGCTCTGCTGTCCGGCCGAGAGTCTATTTCTCTGACACCTCGCGAAAGGGACTGCCCTTCGCCAAAGATCCCTCTGTCGTGGAGTTCGAAGGTCGCTATCTTCTTTACTACAGCATTCCCCCTTCGGAGCAGCATCATGGGCTGGTTGCCGACAATGAAGAAAGCGGATGGAGTATAGGAATTGCAGAGAGCCGGGATCTCGCTCACTGGGGCAAGGTAGGAGAGTTGTTGCCCAGTCAGGTCGCGGAGAGCCGAGGTATCGCGGCGCCTGGTGCTCGCGTCATTCGGGGAAAGGTCCACCTCTTCTATCAGACTTATGGGCGAGGCAGTGCCGATGCAATTTGTCATGCCGTTTCGAATGATGGGGTCCACTTTATCCACGATGCCTCGAATCCGGTCTACAAACCAGCGGCTTCTAAATGGAGTGTAGGCCGGGCGATCGATGCCGAGGTCATCACGGTTCCGGAGAAGAACAAGGCATACCTCTATTTCGCCACAAGAGATCCGGAGATGAAGCGTCAGATGATCGGTATGGCGGAAGCGGATCTTGATTCTGACTTCGGTGCCGGTGCATGGCACGATCTCACAAAAGATGGCCCCTTGCTTGCTCCAACATTGCCATGGGAGGAGCTTTGTATTGAGGCTCCCAGTGTTGTGCGGCACGGGCGGCATTACTACATGTTTTATGCCGGCGCTTATAATAACCGGCCACAGCAGATCGGCGTCGCAATGAGCCGGGATGGCCGCAGATGGAAGCGGCTGTCGGATTCACCTTTTCTGCCAAATGGAGTTCCCGGAAGCTGGAATCTCTCTGAGTCTGGACACCCGGGTATCTTGCAGGATGGCAAGAAAACATATCTCTTCTATCAGGGAAACAATGACCAGGGGAAAACCTACTATATTTCGATGATCCCAATTCTCTGGCATGGAGATAAACCAATGCCCGATCTTCACTGGGACAGCCAAGGCTCACGCTGACCCGGCACTCCTCGCGTTTCGCGAGGAGCATCTGCGGAGCGGTCCTCCGCTCCCCGCTGCGGGCTTGCCCGTTCAGTTTGAGCATCCAGAGCAAATGGAGAAATCTAAAGTGAGATCCTGTTTCCCTTGCTTAGTCCGCCGCGCAATCACGGTATCTCTAGTGGGTCTGATGTTTGGGAGTGCTGCTGTGTTGGCTCAGAAAGTACAGCCCATTCGCATTGACCGTAATACTGCCATTTTAGTGAGTGCATCGGCCCCGGAACCCGTTCAATTGGCTACTCGCGATCTGGCCAATGATATGTCGAAAGTATTTGGCGCGACACCTCGAATCGTTCACGAGCGCCAGGGAGGCGGCACGCTGCTTGTTATCGGAACGATCGCTCCTGCGTCGGCAAAAGAACCTGCTCCACCAGAATCGTTTACCTTGCAGGTTGCGCACGAACACAATTCTGCAGAGAAATACGATGAAGTTCTGCTTCGTGGAGCGGACATGCGCGGTACGATCTATGCCATTTACACGTTCTCGCAGGAAGTGCTGGGAGTGGACCCGATGTACTTGTGGACGGATCACGAACCGAAGCGGCAGACCGTGATTGAGTTGCCCGGCGACTATTCCCGCAGCGACCCCGGCCCCCTCTATCGCTTCCGCGGTTTCTTCATTAACGACGAGGACCTTCTTACTGGGTGGGCGCCTGCCAAAGCAAACGAGCACAGTGGCATCTCGCTCGATGCGTGGAACCGTATCTTCGAGACGATTCTGCGGCTCAAAGGAAACATGGTAGTTCCGGGAACCTGGATCTTCCCGGATGATGGTCAAGTGAAGCTGGTAGCTGACAGAGGGTTGCTGTTGTCGCAACATCATGCCACGCCCTTGGGAGTTAACATCGCACGATGGCCGAAAGGGGTTCCGTACGACTACACGCATCATGCCGATATCCTTCAGCGTGCATGGAGAAATGCAGTGAATACTTACGCTCCAGGCCAGGAGGTGCTCTGGGAGGTCGGACTGCGTGGCCTTTCCGATACAGCTTACTCCTCCTCGGACCCTTCGGTGAAGGATAACGACAAAGCGTTGGGCGGAAGAATCAGTCAGGCCATCGCCGATCAGATGAAGATTGTTCGCGAACGCTATCCGAATGCATTGTTTGTCACGGATCTGTGGGCAGAGGGCAATCAGTTGATGAAAAAAGGCGCGCTCACGATTCCGCCGGAAGTCATCACGGTGTGGTCGGATACAGGATATGGCAAACTGCAAGATAACGGCCAGGTGAACAAAGGGCAGGGTGCCTACCTGCATATCGCCATGATGAATAATGAAGCGAATCAATTGTCTGAGATGGTGCCACTGGATCGTCTGCTATCGGAGACAACCCGCTTTGCACAGGCTGGCGCCACGCAATTCTACCTGGTTAACACAAGCGATCTTCGGCCCGTCACGATGTCTGCTCGCGCCGTGATGGAAGCGGCCTGGGGGTCTCTCTCTGCAGGACAGGCCGGTGAGTATTATCACCGCTGGGCCAAGGATCAGTTCGGTGCCCCTGCTGCAGATGACGTTGCAGAGATTTACAACCAATACTTTGCCGCCCCCGCTCATACGCCTGGCGGACAGGAATACGGCGATCAGATGTATCACACAGTGGCGCGGGAAATGCTGCTCTATGCAGAAGTCGATATGCCCACCTACGTGCTGCCGGATCAGGCGCCGAAATGGCAGACTCCCCACATCCTGGGTCCTGACAATCGGCAGCGCTGGCTCATGGAGCAGGCAACGCGCCAGCAATCCGTATGCGGCGAGGCACAACCCCGCTGGCAATCGTTGTATGCAAAGGCGCAACAGACAGTGCAGAAGGTAGACCCGTCTCGCCGGGACTTCTACCAGGCGCAGGTGCTGACAATGATTTCAATCAATATGGAAGGCAACGATATGTTGCTGCACGTGGCACGCGCCGTCCTGGAGTATGAATCGGGCCACGCTGCCACGGCGCGTGAGGAGATTGAAAAGGCGGAGAGTGCGCTTAATCGTCTTAGAGATGCGGAGAAAGCTGCAGAGTACGGACAATGGCGCAATTGGTATCGTGGCGATTGGCTGACCGGCGTCGCGCGTACACAGGCAGCACTTGCTCATTTTGAGCAATTCCTCGAAGATCCGCAGATCCCTGTTCCACCGCCGATTGACTGGAACGATTGGGAGGCGTACTACCACATCCTGCAGTACGAAGGAAATCGCACCGTGAACGTTCAATAGACGTTCCAGAAGAAGGTAACCGCACTGGCTTATCCATGCAATGCATAAGTTGGCAGCTTCCAATGTGACTGGCGAAGGAAGGTTGTAAGTGAAGAAAGAGATTCCGCTAATATTGGTATTTTTGGGCACAGCCTCTCTCTATGGTCAACTGACCGTAACCGAACCGATTCCGAAAGTGGCAACCATCGATATCGATTCGTCTGCAGTACAGCAGCGGTCCATTCCTCGCACCATCTTTGGAACGTTTCTCGAGCCCATCGGCAATTCGACCTATAATGGCCTCTGGGCTGAGGTCCTTCAAAATCCCAGTCTGGAAGAAGGTTTATGGTCGGCGCAGAACGTGACTGAGATGGTGCACGAGCGGCCTGAGTTACGCCGTGCCAGCGAGCTATCTTTACCGCTGCCTTGGGAGCCGTTGGATGAGAGGCAAGGGAATCGCTATGAAGTTCATTCCGGCGATGCCGCCAACTCGTGGCTATCGTTGAGGGTATTTGCTGTTCCTGGACAGACAACGGGAATTAAGCAGAAGATATATCTTCCTATTCACCGCACCCCCGATTACGTGGGCAGTTTCTACGCAAGGCACCTCAGCGGAAATACCACTATCCTCGTCGCGCTTTGCCTCAGGGAACAAGATACGATTCTCGCATCGCAGCAGATCGATGTCGCAGACAGTGCTTGGAAGAAATACACCTTCACGCTCCACGTTCCTGAAGGCAAGCTGCACCACCTTGACCCTGCCGATTTCGTTCTGCAACTCACAGGGGATGAGCGCATCGAATTGGACGAATTCTCGCTGAGGCCGGCCGATGCCCAAGACGGCTTTGATCCCGATGCGGTCAAGCTGTCGAAAGAGATGCATTCTCCTCTGGTGCGTTTCGGCGGAAACTTCACTTCGTCGTACCATTGGAGCGACGGCATCGGGCCACATGACAAGCGCATCAGCATGCGCAATAACTCCTGGGGAATTCCGGAGTACAACACGTTCGGGACTGACGAGTTCCTTGAGTATTGCCGCCTGATTGGAGCCGATCCGCAGTTTGCTCTCAATATGGGCAGTGGTACTCCTCAGGAAGCTGCTGATTGGGTGCGCTACATTGAGGAGCATTGGACCACCCACTCCGGGCTCCTATTTGAGTTAGGCAATGAGTTATGGGGAAACTGGAACCTTGGCTATCCCACTCGCGAAGAACTCGCCAAGCGGACGCTCGACTTCAGCAAGGCGGTGCGTGCGGTCGATCCCCATGCTCGTTTGATTGCCACGGGCGGAGATCCCGACCGCTTCAAAGATTGGAACGCAATCCAACTCACGAATGCACCGGAAACATTCGATTATCTATCAACGCATTTTGTCGTGGGCGCGGGCAATGTCCAGTTAAACAATGCGCCCACCGATTTCGTTAGTGCCGCAGCATGGGCGCTGCCTATTGAAATTGAGCGGCGGTTGCACGATGTGCAGGGCCAGATCAACAACACGCCGGGCTACAACGGCAAGGCACATTTCGCGTTGACAGAATGGTTGTTTGCCGGTCATCGTGCCGGTGCGCCCAACTTCACCAATACCGGCGGTGCGGTCTTTACCGGTGGAATCCTCAATATGCTCATGCGCAACGCGGATACCGTTCCGATATCTGACATGACCGGTATCATGGAGTTCGCCGGCATTTGGAAGAAGCGCAGCCAGGTTTATGCGACTCCCGCATATTATGTTTTTAAGATGTATGCGAGTGCCGATGCCGACAAACTGGTTTCGTTCACTGCGAAATCGGGAACTTACTCCGTTTCTCACGGAGTCGAGCGCCTGCCGGATATCGCTGCGGTACCATATCTGGATGTAATAGCCGCCTTGAGTCAAGATGGAAAGCGGCTATCGCTTTTTTGCGTGAATCGCAGCCTCGATACGGACATCCCTGCCGCCATCCGGCTGCACCAGTTTGCAGCCAGCGGCAAAGCGAAGGTGCAGTTGCTGACCTCCGCTTCCATGAACGATATCAATGATGAAATCGATCCTGCTCATGTTCAGGTGGTAGAAAACTTTGAATCGACCACGCCTGACGGATGGTCGCACACGTTTCCACACGCGAGCGTGACCGTGATTTCTGTCGATCGTCAATAAGTTGCGAACCCGGGGGGCTTTGAGGACTTAGCTCCGAGAAAGGAGATACAAAGTGGGGTCCAATTCATACGAGTGCTGCAGTTCGGCCCTTTCGCAGCGCAGCAACGGGGATGTAATAGCCCAAATGGGCTATTGTTCTGTAGAGCGATCTTGCAAAATTAATCATTTCAACCTAAGAAAGAGTACCAAAAATGAAATTGCCTAAGCTATCTGGATGTGTGGCCCTGGCAGTCGTATCCATATGCGCTGCCGTTGCCGGTCTGCAGGCGCAGCAGGACAAAGCAGTGAAACTGCGCAATCCAGCTACCCCGCTTGTCGTTCATGATCCCTACTTCAGCATTTGGTCTGATTCGGACCATTTGACAGAAGGTCCCACACGCCATTGGACCGGCACTCCGCAAGCCATGACCGGACTCATGCGGGTTGACGGCCATACCTACCGCTATCTCGGCGACGGCGATCACCTGGCTCCGGAAATGAAGGAGATCGATCGCAAGGTGACCGCCACGCGTACCATCGTTACCCTGCAGAGTACCGCAGTCGAACTCCGTCTTTGCTTTCTGACCCCGGCATTTCCCGATGATCTCGCTGTGATGTCGCGGCCGGTAACTTACTTGACCTGGGACGTGAAGTCGCGCGACGGCGCCGAGCATGACGTAACCGTTTATCTGGATACCGAAAGCTCGGTGGCAACCAATGAAGGAAATCAGCAGGTTGTCTGGTCGCGTGCGCAGATTCCTGGACTTCATCTGCTAAAGGTCGGCACGCAGAAACAGCCCATGTTAGAAAAGTGGGGAGATAACCTTCGCATCGACTGGGGCTACTTTTACGTCGGTGTTCCCGATGCGCAGGGCGCAGTTGCGCTGGCCGCAGGAAATCACATGGTGCGTGATCGCTTTGCGCACACCGGTGTACTTCCGGAGGAAGACGATCTCGACCAGCCTCGTGTTCCGCAGAGCCGGTATCCCTCTGCCCCTCTGCTCAATGTGGCTTTGCCCATGGGCAAGGTTGGTGCTGCGCCGGTAACCCGCCACGTCTTGCTGGCGTATGACGACATCTATTCCGTCCAATACATGCACCAGAACTTATTGCCGTATTGGCGCAAGCAATTTGCCGGCTTGAGTGAGATGCTTCAGGCCGCAGAACGTGACTACGCGTCCCTCCAGAAGCGCGCCGGGCAATACGATGCTGAATTGGAGCAGGATCTGACGCAGACCGGCGGCAAGGACTATGCTGCCATCTCCATCCTTGCATTCCGCCAGGCCATTGCCGCTCACAAATTGGTGGAAGATCCAGCAGGTGTGCCTTTCTTCATGCCCAAGGAGAACTTCAGCAACGGTTCCATTTCGACAGTCGATGTCATCTATCCAGAAGCCCCCATGTTCCTCTTCCTTAATCCCAAATTAGTGGAGGCACTCGTGGAACCGGTGATGCGCTATGCTGAGACGCCGCGCTGGAAGTTTCCCTTCGCCCCCCATGATCTCGGTGTCTATCCGCTGGCCAACGGACAGCTCTATGGCGGCGGCGAAGTCAGTGAAGAAAACCAGATGCCCGTCGAAGAGTCCGGCGATATGATCCTTCTGGTTGCGGCGCTTGCTCATGCCGAGAACAGCGCGGCCTACGCGGCTGCTTACTGGCCGCTTCTCACCAAGTGGGCCGACTATCTGCTGGAGAAGGGCTTCAATCCAGAGAATCAACTCTGCACGGATGACTTTGCCGGGCATCTGGCGCACAACACCAATCTCTCCATCAAGGCCATCGAGGCGCTGGCTGCCTATGCGCAGTTAGCAGAGAAGATGGGCAACCATGCCGCCGCCCAGAAGTATGAGCAGGCCGCCAAGTCCATGGCCACACAGTGGACATCCATGGCCGCCGATGGCGATCACTACCGTCTGGCCTTCGACAAGTCCGGCACCTGGAGCCAGAAGTACAACCTGGTGTGGGACACGATCCTGGGCCTGAACGAGTTTCCCTCCAGCGTGGCAGAGAAGGAAGTCGCATTCTACAAAAACCACATAAATGCCTTCGGACTGCCGCTCGACAATCGTGCTACGTACACCAAGCTCGATTGGACGCTCTGGTCGGCGACTCTTGCCGCCAACCAGGGCGACTTCCAGACGCTGGTTCATCCCCTCGTGCAGTTCCTCGACCAGACGCCCGATCGCGTTCCGATGACGGACTGGTACGACACCGTCAATGCGCGTCAAATGGGCTTTCAGGCGCGGTCTGTGGTGGGGGGCGTCTACATCAAAATGCTTGCCGATCAAAAGATGTGGAATAAGTGGGCGGCACGCGGTCTCACTGCCAAGTAGCTGTCGTGAATCTGTTCTTCCGGTATCTCAGTGGTGAGTGCCGGAAGAACTTCTCCATAGTGTTCTGAGTCATGAATGATTCACATATTTGATTCGCGTGCTCCCGGCACACTACTTTCAAAACCGGCCGATCCTTTCCTAAAACGTTTCAGCCCTTTCCTTTCGCACTCTCGTTGACTATGCTGGATGCGTCCATCGAGGTGTCATTTTGTTGACTCGCCGCCATTTTGTCGCTCTTTCTGCCGCTGCCGCGGGAGCCGCACTCGCCGCTCCCACCAAGGCTCACGCTGCTGCCACCCGCTCCGGATTCGACTTTGGAGTGCAGCTCTTCACGGTTCGCAACGACATTGCGGATCTGGCCGCCACCCTGCGCCTCATTCACTCCATCGGCTATGCCAATATCGAAACGTTTCCGGCCGTCTACAACCGACCCGCTAAGGAGTTGAAGTCGCTCATCGAGGGCATCGGCCTCAAAGCGCCCAGCGGCCATTTCGACTACGATTCGCTGGAGCAGAAGGTCGATTATGCCGCCGAACTCGGCCTCGAATACATGATCTGCCCCATGATTCCCCATACCTATTGGGATTCGCTCGACGGATTTCGTCAGGGTGCGCAGCACCTCAACAAGGTTGCCGCCCAGGCCCGTGCCGCCGGTCTCAAGTTCGGCTATCATCCTCATAATTACGAGTACAAAAAACTCGGCGAGAGCCGCGGTTTCGATGTCCTGATGCAGGAGTTCGATCCCTCCATCCGCCTCGAACTCGACATCTACTGGGCCGTCGAAGGCGGGCAGAACGAACTGGAGTTGATGCGGAAAAACCGCGATCGCCTCGCCCTTATCCACATCAAAGACCGCAAACACGTGCAGGGATTCACCTACGCGCCCGACGCCCACGGAGCCCACTTCACCGAGGCCGGTGCCGGCACCATCGACTGGATGGCCGATCTCGCCGAGGCCCGCCATCTCGGTGTCACGCAGTATTATGTCGATCAGGACGGGTCCGACCTTCCCATCGAGCAGAGCCTGCGCGCCAATTGGAAATACCTGTCGCAGTTGAATTTTTAAAGCGCAGCAACTTCAGGGTGTTACACGTAAGGGGAACAGGTGGCCCCGGCCCGGCCAAGAGAAAAATCCAGTCAACGCTCCGGGGCCTGCCTCGTCTAACTGTATGAAAGTGTGTGTTCCCCTATGCCAACGCTCATATCCAGACTCTTTTTGACGCGCATCCGCGCCGTATCCTGCCCTGCGGCCTTTCTGTCTTTCCTGATCCTGTCAGCCCTGATTCCGCCTCGCCTGACCGCCCAACAGCCGTCCAGCACGTTAAAAATGCAGGTGAGGGAAGTGGTGCTGCCGGTGACCGTCCGCGACAAGCACGGAGCCCTGGTCACAACGTTGCAGAAAATCGACTTCACCCTCACTGAAGACAGCCGTCCGCAGACCATCAAGAGCTTCACCCGCGAAAGCAATCTGCCCTTTCGCCTCGGTCTGCTCGTCGATACCAGCCGCAGCCTGAGCGGCGCGATGGAAAGTGAGCGCAAGGCTGCCGGCAAGTTTGTGGACCAGATGCTGCCCGCGCAGCCCAAGTCCGGTCAGGCTGCCGAAACCGATCAGGCTTTTCTGATCCACTTCGATCACGAGGTAGAGCTGCTTGAGGACTTCACCGCCTCCCGCGACAAGCTGCATCATGAGCTCGATGAGATGGGCCCGTCCCGCGCCGCGCAAAACGCCGGCATCGAGAGCGACGATCATCAGCGGGGCCGCCGCGGCAGTGGCACCCAACTCTACGACGCAATCTTCCTCGCCTCCGATGAGTTGATGAAGCCGAAAGATGGCCGCAAAGCGCTCATCGTCTTCTCCGATGGCGTTGACCGCGGCAGCAAAGAGACTCTCAATGAGGCGATTGATGCCGCCGATCGCGGCAATCTCGCCGTCTACACCATCTATTTCAAAGGGGAACAGGAACACAACGGCGGTGGAGGTTTTCCCGGCGGCCATCATGGCGGCGGCTTTCCGGGCAGTGGCGGCGGTTATCCCGGCGGTGGAGGCGGCTACCCCGGCAGCGGCGGTGGCCATCGTGGCGGCGGCGAGCCCTCCGTCGACGGCAAAAAAATCATGGACCAGATTGCCACCCGCACCGGAGGCCGCTTCTTTGAAGCCAAGAAGACCGACAACCTTGAAGGCATCTACGCCCAGATTGCCGAGGAACTGCGCGGCCAATACCTGCTTACCTATACGCCCGACGTCGTGGACAACGAAGGCGGCTTCCATAAGGTAGCCCTCAAGGCCAGAAAGGATGACCTGACAGTCGTCACCCGCGAAGGCTATTTCGCCCCCGGCAGCGACTCGAAATAGGTGGGTTTCTTTGCACGAATTTGCAGGAATTCCCTCTGGGGTCCGGCTCGCCATCGCAAGCCGGCCCGCAATTTAGAATCCATGCGCGTTCTGCGGAGTCTGTGTCAGTGACGAACAAAGGAGCTTCTTTATGAAGATCGGAATCATTGGCGCAGGCCAAATTGGAGGCGTTCTCACCCGCCGCCTCACTGCACTGGGCCACAAAGTCTTTGTCGCTAACTCGCGCGGCCCCGAGACGCTGTCTGGCTTGGCTGCTGAAACAGGTGCCACCGCGGTTTCGGCTGCAGAGGCCGCTCGCAGTGGGGAGTTGGTTGTCGTCACGATCCCTTTGAAGGATGTTCCCAAGCTTTCTCGCGACCTATTCGCCGGAGTGCCCGACAGTGTAGTCGTCGTTGACACCTGCAATTACTATCCGCGTAAGCGCGACGGCCGCATCGAAGCCATCGAGGCTGGCCTGCCTGAGAGCCGCTGGGTCGAGCAGCAGTTGGGCCGCCCCGTCATCAAGGCCTTCAACAATATTTTCGCCGAGCATCTGCTCAAGCTGGGCAAGCCCACCGGCGCACCCGGACGCATCGCCCTGCCCATCGCCGGCGACAATCCCGCCGCGAAGGCCGTCGTCCTGCGGCTTGTCGATGAGCTGGGATTCGACCCCATCGACGCCGGTGGTCTCGACGACTCTTGGAAGCAGCAACCCGGCACGCCCGTCTACACCAAAGACCACGACGCCGCAGGCGTGGTGCGCGCCTTGTCTGAGGCCAAAAAAGAGCGCCAACCCGAGTGGTTTGCCACTCCAGCCAGCCCCGGCACCTTCCAAAAACCCGCGTAATGCCCAGTCTGCGGTGATCCGTGCCGGATGATCCGTCTCAGACCCCCAAACGGCGTTCAGCCGTCGAGATATTTAGGACGAATGCCAGTTGCTTCAGATGTCCAAGTATCAGGATGCGAGGCTCCCCGATTACACACTGCGCGGGGCCTCGCTCCCCGGCCCAGTCTCGGTGAGCTTCTCTTCTTCCGTCTGGACAAAGAAGTAAGTCAGGTTCGCCTGTCCGAACGATGTCGTCATCGCCACATCGGAAGCGTCCCGCCCCGTCGCCATCAGGATGCGGCCCACGCGCGGCTGGTTGTTGCGCGCATCGAAGGCCCACCACCGGTCGTCGAGATATACCTCGAACCACGCGCTGAAATCCATGGGCAGCCGCAGCGGCACGCCGATATCTCCCAGGTATCCCGTCGCATAACGAGCCGGAATATTCAGCGCCCTGCAAAACGTAATCGCCAGGTGTTGAAAGTCGCGGCACACCCCAACCCGTTCGGTAAACACATCCAGAGCCGTTTTGGTCGGCCGCGCCTGCTGATAATTGAACAGCACTTTCTGATGCACCCAGTTGCAGATCGCCTGCACCCGGTTCCACCCCGGCGTAAGAAAACCGAATAGCTCGAACGCAAGGTTCGAGAACCGATCCACCTCGCAGTAGCGGCTATTCAGCAAGTAACTCAACACCTCGTTCGGCAACTCGCCCACCGGCCGCTCCCGCGCCCCCAGGTTTGCAACATCCGGCTCGCCCGAGTCGCGAATCAGTGTCGAGCTGCTGAGCCGCAGCTTTCCCTGGGGCGCCACAAAACGCGAGCACCGGTTTCCGAAGCTGTCGAGATAGTGGGTAACGGCGATATCCGGTTCGATCCGTAATTCATCCGGCTCCAGCAGATCCTGCATCCGCGACGGATGAACATGCAGCAACGCCACCATCGGCACTTCGGCTGGAAGGTCGAACTGAATATCGTAGCCAAGACGAATCAACATGGATTGTAGGATAAGGCCTTTCTTCGCGCAGCCCTGAAAATCCAAGCCATTCGCAAATTACATTGCGCACAGTCATGCGCCAGGCCGGCAGCAACAACGGCTCAGGATTCTCCCGGCGGGCATCTCACCGCCGGCTCTTGTGCTGTTTCCAGCCCTAAACCAGCGCCCCATGTTCAATGGGAGTCTTCACTCCGGTAAGTTCGTCGAACAGCGCACGGTAGTGAATCATGGCGGTGCGCAGTTCTTCCGTGGTCGCTTCGTTCTTGCCCGCCCGCACCGTGATTGCGTTGGCCCGGCGATAAGAATCCACCAGCCGCGCATGATGCACCGAGATATCCGCAGCCCGCTGCTCGAATCCTCCCACCGGATAGCCGCACGTCAGCATCAGCGCGTTGACCATCTCATCGGCCTCCGTCACAGCGCCGCGGGGATGATCGATAAACCGTGTCTGCACGGCTTCCCACTCGGCCAGATAGCGATTGCGCTCGGCTGCCGTCACATTGCGAATCTTCAAATGCTCCACCCGCTCCACGCGCGCCAGCAGTCTTTGTTCGGCCTTCCGCTTATTGTGATTTTCTCGCACCGCCAGGTCATACTCCGGCCCGAACCGCTGCCGTAGCTCGGTGGTTCTCCTCTTCCCCTTGTTCACTGCAACGGCGATGGCAATCACAATGGCCAATACGACCACAAACAAGCCGATCACCACCGCGGGATTTGTGTAGAGAGAATACTCAAGATCCATCCCGGCCCACCTCCTGAACACAATGCGTGCGAGCGAAACGTGCCATCGCCAACCGCAGTTTTCGGCTGACGCCGGCAGGCCCCTCATTAGCTTGATGGGATGTGATTCCTCTACCCGCTGTTGCTCGTCCTTTAGAAAATGCGCGTGAATCGCGGCGATTCCATCGAAAGGCCGCAACTCCGTCCTACCTCCGGTAGTGCCGGAATGCCTCTAAAATACGCGGGGGGCGCGGCTTTTCAGCCGTGCCCCCCGCGTTTCACCAGTCGTGGGTTCAGCAGGTGCCGTTATGCAGGTCTGGCCCCGTCTGTTGTTCCTGGAGTGCCGCCTGCCCAGCCGCCAGCCGCGCCGTCAACAACCGGAAGGGCGAGCACGATACATAGTTCAGCCCGATCTTGTGGCAGAACTTCACGGTTTCAGGATCGCCGCCATGTTCGCCGCAGATACCCACCTTCAGCGTGGGCCGGGTGTTGCGTCCCTTCGCCGTCGCCATCTTCACCAGCACGCCCACTCCCGACTGATCCAGCGTCGCGAACGGGTCCTGTTTGAAGATGCCGTGCTTCATATAAGCCGGCAGGAACTTGTTGATGTCGTCGCGCGAAATACCGAACGTGGTCTGCGTCAGGTCGTTCGTGCCGAAGCTGAAGAATTCCGCCTCTTCGGCTATCTGGTCGGCCGTCAAAGCGGCGCGAGGCAGTTCGATCATGGTGCCCACCAGATAGTCGACCGTGACTTCCTTCTCCTTGAACACCTGCTCGGCAACCCGGCGAATAATGTGCGTCTGGTTGCGCATCTCGTCGATGGACCCAATCAGCGGAACCATGATCTCAAGATGCGGTTCTCCGCCATGATTCTTCACGTTGGCCGCAGCCTCGAAAATCGCCCGGGCCTGCATCTCCGTGATCTCCGGATACGCAATGCCCAAGCGGCATCCGCGCAACCCGAGCATGGGATTCATCTCGTGCAGATCCTCGACCCGCGCCAGAATCGTGCGCAACTCCTTCAGCTTCGGCGAGCGCGGCTTGTTGTCTTCCAGATGCGCAATCTCCACCAGCAGGTCCTCGCGTTTCGGCAGGAACTCGTGCAGTGGCGGATCGAGCAGCCGGATCACCACCGGCAACGATCCCATGGCCTTGAAGAGTCCCACAAAGTCGGCGCGCTGCATCGGTAGCAGCTTCTTCAAGGCTTCGCGGCGGTCCTTCTCCGTCTCCGCCATGATCATCGTCCGCATGTGCGGAATCCGGTCCTCGGCAAAGAACATATGCTCCGTGCGGCAAAGTCCGATGCCTTCCGCGCCGAACTGAATCGCCTGTTTCGCATCCCGCGGAATGTCGGCGTTGGCCATTACCCGCAGTTTGCGAATCGGGTCCACCCAGCTCATGAACTTCACCAGATCGGGATCGTCCGGCTGCGCCGGAAGCGTCTTCAGCTTGCCGTCGATCACCCGCCCCGTCGTCCCATCCAGAGAAATCCAATCGCCCTGCCTGAAGATGCGGCCCTTCACCCGCAGTTCCTTGCGCGCCTCGTCTACCTGGCAGTCGCCTGCGCCCGCCACGCAGCACTTGCCCATGCCGCGCGTCACCACCGCCGCGTGCGAGGTCATGCCGCCGCGCGAAGTCAATATGCCCGAAGCCACTTCCATGCCCGCGATATCTTCAGGCGTGGTTTCGCCGCGAACCAGAATGATCGATTTAAAGCTGCCGCTGTCGTGATGTCTCACCGCGTCTTCCGCCGTGAAAACAATCTGCCCTACAGCCGCTCCCGGCGAGGCCGGCAGTCCGGTCGCCAGCAACTCGATCTCCGCGCCCTTTTCATCGAGCCGCGGAACCAGAAAGTCATATAACTGGTTCGGCTCGACACGGAAGATCGCCTCTTCCTGCGTGATCAGCCCTTCGCGCACCATGTCGATGGCGATGCGCACCGCGGCCAGTCCGGTCCGCTTGCCGTTGCGCGTCTGCAGCATATAGAGCTTGCCATCCTGGATGGTGAACTCGAAATCCTGCATGTCGCGATAATGCTTTTCCATCTTCCAGGTGATCGCCCGCAGATGGTCGTAGACCTTGGGCATGGTGCGCTCAAGCTCGCTGATCGGCAGCGGCGTCCGCACGCCCGACACCACGTCTTCGCCCTGCGCGTTCATCAGGTATTCCCCAAAGAACATGCGCTCGCCGGTCGCCGGGTTGCGCGTAAAGCCCACGCCCGTGCCGGAGTTTTCGCCCAGGTTCCCGAATACCATGGCCTGCACGTTCACCGCCGTGCCCAGCCAGTCGTCGATGTGATTGATGCGCCGATAGGTCTTCGCCCGGTCGTTCTTCCAACTGCGGAATACGGCATTGCGCGCCTGCACCAGTTGATCCAGCGGGTCCTGCGGAAAGTCCTTGTGCGTCTCCCGCTTCACCAGCTTCTTGTACTCCACGATGACTTCTTTCAGCGCCTCGGGGCTCAGTTCGTAATCGAACTTCACGCCCTCCCGATGCTTGATGCCGTCGAAGATCGCTTCAAACTTCTTCTTGTCCACATCCAGAACCACGTCCCCGAACATCTGGATCAGGCGCCGGTAAGAGTCGTAGGCGAAACGCGGATTGTTGCTGCGCCGGGCCACCGCTTCTACCGCGTGATCGTTCAAGCCCAGGTTGAGAATAGTGTCCATCATCCCTGGCATCGAGAACTTGGCGCCCGAGCGGACCGAGACCAGCAGCGGATTTTCGCCCGCCCCCAGTTTCTGCCCTTGCAGCCGTTCCAGACGCTGCAGCGCGCTGTGCATCTCGCTATCGACCTCCGGGCTCACGGAGCCGCGCATATACTCGCGACAAGCCTCCGTCTGAATTGTGAATCCCGGGGGCACGGGCAAACCCGCATTGGTCATTTCCGCCAGGCCGGCGCCTTTGCCGCCCAGCACATCCTTCATGCGTCCATTCCCATCCGCCGACCCGCCGCCGAAGAAATAGACGTACTTGGTTGAGGTTTTCGTCGAGCTTGCGTTAGCCGCAAGTAACTGATCCACCACGCCATGCGTCATGGGATGAATCCTCCATATGTAGGATTCCGCGGGGACAATCCGCATGAGTGGGTGCGTACGGAGGCTCAGTGCTTCAACAAGCAACGGCGAGCTACTGGCTAAGCGCGTGCGAGTCATCCAGACATCTGACTACGCCTCGCGGCATTCATAAGTCGCCAGTACGAATATCTCCCGCCGCGTATGGTTGCCTGTGTCCACCATCACATACGATTCGCTTGCAGAAAGAGTCACGTTGTACTCTCAGGTGGGAATTTTCGTTATTTGAGACGTTTCATAGACGCAGGATGAATTTTTGAGGCGCACTGTCCTGTTTTAAGCCGCCGGTCTCTCGAAATGAACGCCAGTATGTGAACTTTGAACCAAAATGTGGGACAGGAGGACGCGGTCTAAACCAACCAGCTCCAGGATCTCCCTCACCCGCCCCGACGCATTGCACACCGCAAAGTTGTGCCCTCGGTCGCGGGCCTCGCCATACAGCGTGATCAGCGTGGCAATGCCCGCCGCGTCGATCCGTTCCACAGTGCGCAGATCCAGCAAAATGCTTTGCTGGCGCACCAGCGGTTTCATTTGCTCCAAAAAACACCGCTCGTTGCCGCGTACCAGTTCACGAATTCCATCCGCCGCCACAATCATCGGCCCAGCCTCTTCATAACCGCCCGCCTCACATCCCGGGGAGTCATATCGGCTCGTCTCGCATACGATGCTGTTCATAAAAAACCTCCTTCTTCGCAGGACCCACTCTCCCCCTTCGGCCCGCGTGCCGGTCGCTCAAGACCAGGCAGCATAAACTAGGGAAGGCCGTCGGAGCCAGGTTCCTGCTTGCTTCAATTGCATTCGAGCGGCCAAAGCCGCAGAGGGGAAACTAGACTGAAACTAAAAGGGATGCGTGCGTGACACCATTCCCCGCTACGGCCCCGGGTGTTCGATTTCGTGCAACTCGTTCGCAATCGAACACGCTTGGTCACTTTTCAGAAAAGGTGGAAACCGAAGCTCTTCATTAGATGTCCGTGCAGCCCGAAGGGAGCAACCGCCCGGCATGTTGCTCAAAACTCCACCTTCAAAACCTCAGCCAGAACCTCAACAAGGGTTCTGAAAAATGCCATAGTGTTACCTACGCAGAAAGGAATGCCGCCGGTTCCCTCATTCCGATAAAATGTCGAATCCCGCCTCCCACTCCGCCCCCGGCCTTCCCCACGGCAGCCTTCCCCTCTCTTCTGCATCTGCGTCCGGTTCCTCCGCGCCGGCTTTCACTCTGGAACAAGCCCATACCCTGGCTCTTGATGCGGGGTTCACCGAGGCCGGCTTGGTCGCCCTTCCCCACCCGCACCAGCCGCGCGATGCGGAGCGGTTCGCGCAGTGGATCGCCGCCGGCCACTCCGGAACCATGCACTATCTGGCTAGGCGCGACGAAGCAGGCGAACTGGTGCGCGCCCGCGTGGCCACACCCTTTCCCTGGGCCCGTTCCGCCATCGTATGTTTTGCGAGCTACCACAGCGCCCAGCCCCGCTCCGTCGATCCGGCCCCCGCAGGCTCTGGCTGGATCGCTCGCTACGCCTGGTCCAGCCGTAAGGATGCCTCCGGCGTGCGCCGTCCCAGCGACTACCACAAGGTGCTGCTCAAGCGGGTCAAGGCGCTTGAAGCCCGTCTGCATGAAGCCTTCGGCAGCTTCGAGGCCCGTGCCTATGTCGATACCGGTCCGGTGGTGGAGCGCGCCCTGGCCACTGCGGCAGGCCTCGGCTGGACAGGCAAAAACACCTGCCTCATTCATCCCCGGCTGGGCTCCTACGGCTTTTTGGCGGTCCTGCTTACGTCGCTTAAAGTCGAGCCCGCGCAGGCTCCGCTGGCCGTTCCCGACCGTTGCGGCAGTTGCCGGCGCTGCCTTGAGGCCTGCCCCACCAACGCCCTCATCGCGCCCTATCGCATGGATGCAACTCGCTGCATCTCCTACCTCACCATCGAGCACCGCGGTCCCATCCCCGGGGAGTTGATGGAGGGCATGGGCCGTCAGGTCTTCGGCTGCGATATCTGCCAGGACGTCTGCCCGTGGAACCGCAAAGCCCCGCTGGCTGCGGACCCCGATCTGGAGCCCCGCGCCGAACTCGTGAATCCCGCGCTTGAAGCGTTGGCGGCGTTGGACGAGCCGGAGTTTGAACGCAACTTCAACGGCTCGCCGGTTCGCAGGGCACGGTATTCCGGTTTGCGCCGCAACGTGGCCATTGCCATCGGCAACAGCGGCCTGCGCCGTTTTCTGCCGCTGCTTGAAAAATGGAGCGGGGAACTGGCGAACTCGAAACAGCAGCACCTAGTGACAGACGCCCCCGGTGCAGACAACAGCCTGCGCGCCGCAATCGAGTGGGCGCTTCGCAAACTGCGCAGTTCCGATCCTGAGTCGAGTGGCGGTGGGTAAGTGCCGAGATACACGGCCCTCCGCCTCAAAGCTCGCGTGTAAAAAAATGAAGTTATGAAGCCCGCAAGACGTTCGCTGCGTTCAGGCCTTTAGGTCCTTGCTGACATTCGAATTCGACAGCCTCGCCCTCGTTCAACGTCTTATATCCGTTCTCCTGAATCGCGGAAAAATGAACAAAGACATCCTCTCCCGTTGCCCGTTGAATAAAGCCATATCCCTTGGCGCCATTGAACCACTTGACGACACCTTGTTCCTTCACTCGACCTCTCCTTTTCTTGTAAGTGGCATAACTTCGCCGCTCCCTGCGCGCGGTAGCTGGATGTCATGCCAATAGCAGTTCTCCTATGGCCGCAGAGAGAAACCGCGACCGCTAAGTGGCGTTTTCCTTGATAAAACGCCGCCCCGCACGCCTCTGGAAACACCACACAAATAGGAGAACTGCTCTAAGTCGGAGTCGTGCAGAAAAAAACAAAAGACATTCAATGCAAACGGCCTTCCATTTTTCGTTGACAGCTCACCCCTTGGGCGCGCCGTGCTCCAGTTATGGCAGGAATCGACTAAGGATGCAAGAAGAAAATAAATCGCGGATGCATAGGTGCCCCAGACCTATAGATAGACCAAATCGGGAAACATGCCTACCTGTTCCAGTAACTTCGACCCGTTACTTCCGCTGCCTTGTGTGCGCAATCGAAGCTGCCGAATCGAGGCCGGTTGCACAAAACCCGCGTGGAACGAGGGTTCTCCCTCTTTCCCGATCACAGCGCAGATTCGCGGAACAGGATATCCTTAAAGAAACACCCCCGACGGTTGCGCTCCCTACGCGTATCGAAACCGTGAGGAATCTTCACCGCCAGACAGGGAGTCATCCGTGGCTAACGTCTCAAATTCCGGTACTTACGAAGAAACACCCGTCGAAGTGGCCGGCACAATCGATGCTCTTGAATCGGTCGAACCCGCGTCCAAATCCAAATGGTATCGCTGGCGCAAAGATGGCAAAGCGCTCATCACCTATCTGCTCGACAGTGAAGTGCATACGTATGCCTTCAGCGTTGCGGCCAATGCCATTCTTTCGTTCATCCCCTTCATCGTGCTGCTTTACACCATCGCGCTTTCGTTCTTTCACTCGGCCACCATGGCCGCTGTTGTCAGTGACATGGTGCGTTACTTTCTGCCCTCCAATCAGGATTGGATCGCGAGCCATCTGGCCCTTGCCGCTCCGCGCCACAAGGTGCAGATCTTTTCCTTGATCGTCATTCTCATCTCCTGCACGGGCATCTTTCTTCCCCTCGAAGTTGCGCTCAATCAGGCCTGGGGCGTTACCAAGAGCCGCAACTATCTTCTCAATCAGGTTGTCGCATTCGGCTTGGCGATTCTGATGGTGGCCCTGGCCATGATCAGCGTGCTGCTCAGCGCCTGGCAGCGCGAGTTGCTGACCTATGTGTTCTTTCACCATACCGACAATTTCGTGTTCGCATGGATCAGCACCTTATGGATGATCGTTTCAAGCGGCATCGCCTGCATCCTGTTTTTCTTCGCCATCTATTGGTTGCTGCCTAACTGCAAAGTGCCGCCCATGCCGGTCCTGCGCGCCTCCGTTGTAACTGGACTCATCTGGCTGGTGGCTAAGTATATCTTCGTGCTGTTTCTTCCCAGGCTCGACCTCAAGGCTCTCTACGGACCGTTTTACGTATCCGTCGGACTCCTGTTCTGGTCCTATGTCTCGGGGCTCATCTTGTTTGCCGGCGCGC
Organism: Terriglobales bacterium; assembly: GCA_015654835.1. Lineage (GTDB taxonomy): Bacteria > Acidobacteriota > Terriglobia > Terriglobales > Acidobacteriaceae > Telmatobacter. Next base: position 80,233 of record JAATGG010000090.1, on the reverse strand, counting down.
AGTTCAGCGTCATGCGCCTGGGAGAAAAGAAGGGCAGTTAGATTCGTCCAGTGTTACTTATCCACTTACAACGCCTCGCATCCCTTCTCTCCATCTGGAGATAAGAAAATGCGAGGCGTTGTATATCTTCAAATCGAGAGTGGAGATGTGAGAGACGCCCTACGGCAGCTTGAAAGCCTTCACCGCAATTGCATTCGGCGCACGCCCGGCAGGCAGCAGCGTAAACAGCGACCGCGAAGCCGTCCGCACCACCGCCACATCGGCGGAGCGCGCATCCACCACAAACAGCAGATGCCCCGCGCTTGAAAACGCCAGTGCCGATGGCCCGTCGCCCACATGGATGGACGCGATGCGCTTGCCGTCGTCGATGCTATACACCGTGACTTCCTGCGAATGCAGATTGCTCACATACAGCAGGGAATTGTCTTTCGTCACTAACCCACGAACCGGGTTGTCGCCCATCGCATACGCGCCGCCCACGTCGTTGGTGCCGGTCACGACCTCTGAGATGGAGTTGCTCTGCGAGTTCGATACGAACAACTCGCCGCCATCCGGCTTGAGCGCCAACTGCACCGGCGCATGGCCCACGTCCATCAAGGTTTCCAGCCGGTCCGGCTGGTTCGGGTGAGCCTCCGAGTGAGCCAGTGCAAGCGCCATCACCTGGTGACCGCCTCCGCACGCGATAAACGCCTTGGAGGAGTCGGGCAGGATCACCGCACTTTCAGCGCCCGGGCAGTTCTCGAAAACCGCGCGCACATTGCGTGTTGCCGGATCGATCAGGCTCACGCTGTTGCCGCGCCGGTTGGCCACTACCAGTGTCTTGCCGTCGGGGCTGAGCCGTGCTTCCACCGGTTCTTCTCCGGCTCCGATCGCGGCAATTTCGCGCCGCACCTTCAGGTCGATCACAGAGATCGTGTTCGAGCCCGAATTGGCCACATAGGCCATGTCGCCATTGCGGTCCAGATCGATGGAAACCGGCTGGCGGTGCAGGGGAATCGTGGCCGCGACGCTATTGTTCTCCGCATTGAGCACCGAGAGAGAACCCTGCCCCGTCGCTGTGCCCGCGTTGACCACATAGACTTCGTTGCGAGTCCCGCTCGCCGCTACCGCTACCGGATTCTGCCCCACCGGCACTTCGCGGTCCAGCCGTACGTTCACCACGTCCAGCACCGTCACCGTGTTGCTGCCGCCGTTGGTCACATAGGCATATTCGCGATAATTCGGCGCATACTGTGGAAAATCGTGGGGACGGCAGCCCGTGAGCGCCGCCACCGCCAGTAGACCGAACGCGCAAAGGCGGCCTCGGTGGCCGCCTTCTACCCTTGCAAACCTGTGCTTACTTGCCAAAACCGTCATGAGCTCCTGCTGCGGCAGTTTCGATACGAATGCCGCGGGGCAGTGTGCGCCCAACCACCGGCGCAATCTGCTCGATCTCGTCCATCATGCGGGCAAACTGATCGGGATAGAGGGACTGCGGCCCATCGGAAAGAGCCTTCTCCGGCTGGTTGTGCACCTCGACCAGAATGCCGTCGGCGCCCGCCGCAATCGCGGCCCGGGCCATCGGCAGCACCTTGTCGCGCTTGCCCGTGCCATGGCTCGGGTCCACCAGAATCGGCAAATGGCTCAGCTTTTGCACCGCCGGAACGATGCTCAGGTCGAGCGTATTGCGGCAGTGGTCGGCAAACGTGCGCACGCCCCGCTCGCACAGAATCACCTCGTAATTGCCTTCGCTCAAAATGTATTCCGCGGCCATCAGAAACTCGTCCAGCGTCGCGCTCATGCCGCGCTTCAGCAGCACCGGCTTGCGCAGCCGCCCTGCATGTTTCAGCAGCGAAAAGTTCTGCATGTTGCGTGCGCCGATCTGGATCACGTCCGCCCATTCGGCCACCAGGTCCAGGGTTTCGTTGTCCATGGCCTCGGTAATGATGCGCAGCCCAAAGCGGTCGCGGATCTCGGCCATAATGTGCAGCGCTTCCAGCCCCAGCCCTTGAAAGGCGTAAGGCGAAGTACGCGGCTTATACGCGCCGCCGCGAAAAAACTGCGCTCCGGATGCCGCAACCTGCTCGGCAATCGCAAAGGCCTGTTCACGGCTTTCGATGGAACACGGACCCGCCACGACCGCCAGATTGCGCCCGCCAATAGTCGCGTCGGTGCCGGCGAAGCGGACGATTGTGTCCTCTTGCTTTACCTCGCGGCTGGCCAGTTTGTAGGGCTTTGACACGCGAATCACCTCGGCCACCCCGGGCAGTTCTTCCAGGTTGCCGCGGTCCACTTCGCCCTGGTTGCCGGTGATGCCGATTGCGGTGCGCTGCGCCCCTGGCAGGGCATGAGCACGAAAGCCCAACTGCTCAATGTGCTCGCAGACGGCCTGAACTTCCTCAGCCGTGGCCTGCGCCTTCATGACAACTAACATGACTGGCCCTCAAACCACCAGTCTATCGGTTGGGGCGGACAAGGGCAATTGATTTACAAAGCCCCACCCCCAGCCCATCCCCAACCAGCCAGCCACCAGACAAGCTGTCTCGCCGACTAGCTAGCCTGCCGACTAGCTGACTCGCTGGCTAGCTGACCAGCCGTCACTTATTCCGAATCGTCCGAAGCCTCGGTGCCAGACCGAGCAGCAGCGAGAGCCGGGGCAATAACAATACCGACGAAGGCGAGGGCAATTAACAGATCGTGCATTCGAGTCTCCTTGTGGATCGATCGAAACCTGTCCACACCTGAATCATCGAATGGATGAGAAGATTTTTATATCCCACAAAGAGGCCGGGCCGTGGGAAGTGCGTGTTAGGCCCTCCCACCAAGGTGTTAGACCGGAGCCGCACCGGAGTCCGGTGCGGGCTCCCCGCTTGCGATATCTATCCTGCAATAGTGGCGCAAAATATCGGAGTGGCTTAGCCCCGCGGGCTGCGTTCCATGCGTGCGGTGTCCCGCTTCTGCGCCCGCCATTTCACCGTCAGCCAGGCCACATAGCCCAGTTGGATGACCCAGGTGACGACATAAGCGGCAACAAGAAACTGGTGGTCGAGAATGGCGCGTTGATCCATGTTTTCCTTCTTCCTCTTGTATTCGAGCTGCCCTGTCCCTGACTTGCGGTTAAGCGCCTTCCAGGGCCGCCTGTGCTTCCAGCGATGCGTTCTTCTGGTGCTGGCGTTCCACGTAGTAGCGCAGCGCCAGAATCAGAATGCCCCAGGCCAGCCACGCCAGCACGTTCCACCCAAAAGCCGCCAGCATTGTCGGGTCCTTGATGCCCGAGTCGTCGCCGCCCCCGAACACCGGCGCCGGATGCTGGGTCCGCCACCAGCGGTTCGACATATAGACGATCGGCACGTCCAGCGCGCCAAAAATGCCCAGCACCGCGGCCAGCGTCTGCACCTGCGGGCCCGCGGCAAAGCGGCGCAGCAGCAGGTAGCTTACGTAGATAAGCCATAGCACCAGGGTCGTGGTCAGCCGTGCGTCCCAGGTCCACCAGATGCCCCACGCGCGGCGTCCCCACAGCGGCCCGGTAATCAGCACCACCGTGCAGAACACGACGCCTACCTCCGCGCCGGCCAGCGCCCAGGCGTCCGCCCTCTGCGCCCAGTCCGGACGATTGCGCCGGAACGCCAGAAAGCCGATCGAACCCAGCAGGCTGATGGCGAAAAACAAAAACGCCACCATCGCCGACGGCACATGGTAGTAGAAGATCCGCTGCACTTCGTGCATGGTCTGTTCGTCCGGAGCGACGTAAATGGCCTGGTAGTAGCCCCAAACCATCAGTGCGGCAGTCACCGCGGCGTAGATACCGAGCAAAGTTTTCTTCATTGAGGAGAATCCTGGTGGCACCCTACCAGTGTACGACGACCAATGATCGCCAGTCTCCACCCCCAGATGGAGATGGGTTGCCCGCGAGCGATCCTGCAAATAGCAATCCTGCAAGTAAAGATGCGAAATCGGCTAGGCCGCCTGTTGTCGAGGCTTCACCCGGTTCAATGATTTGCTTTTGGATGCGGTCCACAGATCGTGCCCGCTCTGCAGACCGATCCAAAACTCTGCGGAGTTACCGAAGTACCGGCTCAACCGGAGCGCGGTGTCCGCCGTGATGCCGCGCTTACCCCGCACCAGGTCGTTGACCCGCGGAGCAGAGATATGCAGATCCTTGGCCAGCCGATAAGATGTTAGCCCCAGCGGCTCCATAAACTCGGTCCGCAGAATCTCGCCCGGATGGATCGAAAAAGCAAAAGGAATGCTGTCCATTGCCGCTCCTAGTGGTAATCCACAACCTCGACATCGTAGGCATGACCGTCTTGCCAAGTGAACCCTAAACGGTATTGATCGTTGATACGGATGCTGTGCTGACCCTTGCGATCTCCGGTTAAAGCTTCAAGATGGTTGCCGCCAGGAACTGCCAAGTCGGAAAGGCGAACCGCCCAATGCAGGATTGCAAGCTTCTTGAGAGCCGCTACTCGGATATTCGCAGGAATGCGGCGGCTCTTGCCGGTTTCCCAAAGCAATTGGGTGTCCGCATTCTCGAAGCTCTTAATCACCGACGATCATAACGATCCTCGTTATGATCGTCAACCGTTATGACCCGCTCTGCCTACTCCGCCTGCAGCACCACATCGAACAGCAGCAAGCTCACCGTCGTGAAAATAATGTCGTATCCCGCCAGCAGCTTGATCCACAGCGCTGGGTCGCTGTCGCCCGTGAGAATCGATGTGGTCGCCAGCACCATCGCCAGCAGCGCCGGCATGAAAATCGGAAACAGAATCAGCGGCAGCAGCAGTTCGCGGTTGCGCGTGCGGATCGACAGCGCCGCGAAAAATGTGCCGTTGGCCACCAGCGCCCATGTGCCCAGCGGCAGAACCAGCGCCAACTGCCAGGCCGACCCTTCCACCTGCAGGTTATAGAAAACCAGAAATACCGGGGCCAGCAGCAACTGCACGATCGAGACAAACAGAAAATTGGCCAGCACCTTGGCCAGAAACAGGTCCGCGCCCGATGTGGGAGCCATGCGCTGCGCATCCAGCACCTGGTGCCGGATCTCCCGTGCCCAGGCCTGGTTCAGCGCGCTCACCGAGGCGAACATCGTGGCCACGCAGAGCACCCCGCCGGCAATCTCGCGTGAAAACGCTCCGCGCGGATCGAAGGCCAGTGAAAACAGCACCACCACCAACAGCGCAAAAAACAGCATCGAGTTGATTGCCTCGCGCGACCGCCATTCGATGCGCAGATCTTTGGCGAGATGGGTCCAGAGGGCTGAGGTCATTGGCCGTGTCCCTCCGGTGCGGCTGCCTTTGTCAGATCGGCCGTTTGGGCCTCGGCTGCCCGCAGATAGTCGTCCGGGCTGAGAATCAGTTGCGTTCCCCGCACCCCGGCCGAAACGCTGATCTTGTCGAACAGAATCACTGTCTCATCCACAAAAACCGGGTAGGCCTTCTTCGCTCCGAACACCGTCACCCCGCCGCGGATATACCCCGTCAGCGGCTGCACCTCTTTCAGGTGCACCATTTCGGCCTTGCGCAGCCCCGCCGCCCGTGCCAGCTTCTTGAAGTCCAGTTCGGCATCCCCCGGAATCACCGCGAACACATACACGCCCGGTCCGCCGGTCGTCAGCAGCGTCTTGAACACCTGCTCCGGCGGCATTCCTACCTTTTTGGCCACCGACACCGCAGAAAGATCCTCGGGATCGACCTCATACTCGTTCAGTTCGAACGCAATGCCGAGATTTTCAAGAAAACGCGCGCCGTTGGTCTTCATAGTGTTGGGGATCCTGGCTCAAAGGATGCCACTTGCCCCGCCTTCAACGCCAGTACCCAGTCGGCAATCGGTGCAGCCAGTTCCCGCTGGTGGGTGGTAATCACGATCGTGCGGTTGCCCTGCCGGAACCCCGCCAGCAACTCCACCATCTGCCGTGCCGATTCCACGTCCATGTTGGAGAAAGGTTCGTCCAGCAGCAGCAGTTCGGGCACCGGCAACAGCACGCGGGCCAGCGAGGTCCGCTGCCGCATTCCCTGCGAATATTGCCCCAGCGTTCGTGGCAATTCGGGGTCCAGCCCCACCTGCCGCAAGGCCTCGGCAGGCTCCAGGCAGGGCCGCCCCGGATAGAGGTCGCTGAAATAGCGTAGATTTTCCTGCGCGGTCAACTCGTCGTAAAGCATCGGCGCGTGGCTCATATAGCCGATGCGTTCCCGTGCGTCATGTGGATCTTGTCCGCCGAACACCTTCACCGTGCCGAAGCTGGGCCGCAGCAACCCCGCCAAAATGCGCAGCAGCGTGGACTTGCCGGCCCCGTTTTCGCCAATCAGCACATAGCAGCGCCCCTGCTCAAGCTCCGCCGAAACCTGGCGAAGCGCAGCAAAAGAGCCGAATAGCTTTGAAACAGCATCGAGGCGGGCGCAGACGTGCGAGCTGCCGGCCTCGGAGGCAGGAACGGTCATTCGATCAGTTGGCTGTCGCGGAATGGGCAGGTTGGGCTGCGGGCATCGCCACGGCTACGCGCGGGTTCGCCGTCGCCACCTTCGCAGGGCCCTGGCCGGGTTGCGACGGCGCATACTTGCTGGCGCACTTGGCCTGCAGCACCGAGGCGTGGAAGACCCCGTCCTTGCCATAAGAACCCATCGCCAGCGCCTGGGAATTGTCCTTGAACGTATCCGGCGGCGGCTCCGAACCCTTGTAGATCACCTTCAGCAGCCGGCCGTTCGGGGCCTTCGGCGAGTGGCTCTCGTACTCGTTCAGTACGAAATTTACGTGCGTGCCGTTCTGCTCGATAGAGCCCGGCTGCACGAAACCTTCCACCCGCAACTGGCTCTTATAAGCCTTGTCGCCCAGCTTGCCGAGTTCGGCAATGGTCACGTAATAGCTCTTGTTCGCCCCGTAGCCGGTAAGGGCCAGCCATGCAATGGTGCCAACAACGACGACCGCCGCAATCCCGATCCGCAAGGTATTCGCTGGAATCTTCATATAGTCCTCACTCAACGATACGAGCGATGCTGCGCCCGGTCAACCATCGAAATCTGCGGTCCGCGGCCCGGTTTCATACTGAAAGTCGCGCATCTCAAGGCCCCATATAGGTTTACCTCTGGGTCCCTGGGGGCATTCCCGCATTGCATTGAGCCCCAAATACTTATTAGACGTCCTTACCCTCCGATTTGCCGCGGCTGCAGGAGGCCACAATGGCCGGGGTAAAGACAAGTGCAACAAAGGCAAGGCCAAGCAATACATCCTTCATCGGTACAAAAACTCCTGGCGGACAACTGCCCGCAATGGCAAAAACAGCCGGCTTAACTGCCAGTCTGTTCAAAGTCTTCTCTCGGGATTGATTCGTGGACGGACGCGCCGGATTCAGCGGAACCGCTCTAGAATACCCACACGAACGCCAAGACGACTAAAGCGTTTTCGATTCTGCTCTTAACAGAAGGCACAATGCCAAGTGGCAATTTCCTCAAGGAATTGCCACCTTGCACGATGCCAGAGATGTGAATAAGTGAATCGAAAACGCTCTAGCGCCGGTAGTTGGAGCAGCCTTCGCCGCCAGAAGATCTATGCAGCAGAGACGAGAAACCGCCCATCGGTCGCTCGCGCAATCGGCAATTCCTTCTCCCCCCTGGACCCGTAATAGAAACCCGTAATAGATTTTGTAGCTTTACTATGCAACGAATCCTTCCCCGAGTCCATGAACCAAACAGGTACATCCCATACGCGTGCAGGTCATTCTTCCTCCCCCAATAGTTGTAAGAGTGTCCGCCCGGCGTCCGCAATGCCCGTCCAGCAAGCGGAGACTCGCCGTAGCAAATCCCGCTTGCCGCCTGCCTCATTCCGCCCTGCTCAGCACGTCTGCCGCGCGATTCAGCGCCTCGGTCAGCACCGTCAACTGCTGCGCCGCCCGGCTGCCGTCCTTCGCGTCCAATGCCTCGTTCACTCCGGGAATCACCACCGCCGCGTAGCCGGTAAACTCTCCGGGCGCGTAGATCGTGTGCCGGTACCAGGGACGATTGGGCAAGCCGGCCTCCGTAATCAGCGCCGTCTCTGTTTGCCGCAAAGTTTGGTTCAGCTTCGCCAGGTCGCCCGCTCCCGCAGCTTCGATCCGATGTGCCTTTTCCGCTGCCGCCGCGAACCGGGCCGCTGCCGCCTGGGCCGCCGCAAAATCCACCGATCGCAGCTTCGCGTCCCCGGCCTTGCGCTTGGCCGCCTCCAGGTACTCTGCAATCTGCCGCGCATACGTCACATAATCGTAAGGCAGCACGTCGGTGTCGGCCATCCGCAACGCTTCCAGCCCAAACACCCGCGCCATCTGCTGCAAATAGACAAAGTGCGGATCGGCATTTTCCGTGAACCACGCGTAGTTGTCGAATACCGAGTGATACACGCCATACGAGCCCTCCGAGCCGATGTCCGTCGAAGGCACGCCCACATGCTGCAAAAATGGAGTGTAGTCCGACCCCGAGCCCAGGTCCCCCACCCGCGCCTGTGTCTCCGCGCCGCCGGGCCGGTGTTCGCCCTCCAGATGCGCGTTGCGCCATACCTCGTACACCGTGCCGCCCAGCGGACTCGGAACCGACTGCGTGACCTCGCGGATAAATTGCTTCAGCGAAGGCACCGTCGCCGCCGAAAACTCCGGTCCCGACACCGCCACATCCACGTTGATATAGATTGCCGCGTTCTTGAGGGCGTCGGCGTGCTGTTCCACCCACTCCGTCGAGCCGATCAGTCCCTCTTCTTCGGCATCCCAACTGGCGAAAATGATGGTGCGCTTGGGCCGCCAGCCCTGCTTTAGCAGTGTGCCTACGCCATGCACCGCCTCCAGCATCGACGCCGTGCCGCTGTTCGGGTCTACCGCGCCATACACCCAGGCATCGCGGTGATTGCCCGCCACCACCCATGCGTCTGGATACTCCGTCCCCTTGACCGTGCCGATCACGTCCCAAATCGTGCGCCGTTGATAGTCCTGCTCTGAAACCACATGCACCTTCACCCCGCCCGGCCCCTCGTGATACCGGAAAGGCAGTGCTCCCTGCCAGCCCTGCGGCACGCCCCCGCCCTTCAGCGCCTGCAAAATCGGGGCCGCGTCTTTATAGCTGATCGGGATCGAGGGAATGTGCGGCTGGTTGCCCCCGGCCGAGACACGGGCCGCGTCCGGCAAATCAGGCGTCGAAGCCACCCCCGGCGTCTCCGGGTCCCCCGGATACTTGAACAGGAACTGCACCGAGCCGCGCTGCACGCCGCTATCCGGCCGCCACGGCCCGTTGGGATATGCATCGCCCTTGTAGTAGCCATCGTCCTGCGGGTCAGAGTAGATCAGCACCGCCGCCGCGCCGCGCTGCTGGGCAATATAAACCTTCACGCCCCTGAAGTTGGCGCCATAGCGAACCAGCACGATCTTGCCGTGCAGATCCACATGCTGCGCCGCAAGCTGGTCGAAATCCTCCAGCCGGCCATAGTTGGCGTAAACCACCTCGCCTGTCACGTCGCCCGAGCCTGACGAGCCATTGAACGGCATCACCACCCGCGGATCGTCCTGGTACGGGTCGCCCGGCACATGCTCGCGCGTCGGCCCGCTCATCAGCGGCTTCCCGGCTGCGTCGAACGCCTCCACCCGCACCACCTTCGGCTGGTTCAGCAGCACCCGATAGGGCACAATCTCCGTCTCCAGCCCCGCCGCCCTGAACTTCTCCGCGACATACTCGGCCGTCTTGCGATCTTCGGGTGTCGAGGCCAAATGCGGCTCCGCCGTCAGCGTCTTCAAATGCTCGCCCGCCAGCTTCGCATCCGGCACCGCCAGAAACCGTTGTTCGATCTGCGCCTGCTTGCTGAAGTCGGTATAGCCGAAAACGGTTTGCGGAGCCGCCACGGCGGATTGGCCCCCCAGCGGCAGGGGAGTGGCGGCAATCAAAGCAGCCGCGGCAGGAATCAAGGCAGATACAAGCACGGAGGCAAGCGGCTTGCGCACAGTCATGAACGAAGACCCCTTTTGATCGAGGATGCACGCGGTTTGAGCGGATCAGGTGCAACGGTTCGGGTGTCGTGGATCAAATCCGGTGGATCAGGTCCGGTAGATCAAATGCAGCGGCTTGTAGCTTGAACCTGCAGCAGACAGTCCCCATTCCATTGCCCCGGCCGCGTGTCCCAGACCCGCATGTAATAACCGCGCGTAATAGATAAGCCACAGCTTACACCAACAGACAGCGCGAACCGGCGCTGAGAGCGGAAGGGGCAGTTCGCGCAGGATGTCCGGAGGAATGCCGGACCTGAAGAGATTACGGCATCGCTGAGGCTTTCACGGGTGCGGGCTTCAGCCCAGCGAGGGGAGGGTACGGGCTTCAGCCCGTACATCGAAGTGACTCTATCGCCGGGGCTTCAGCCCCGGAGGCCCGGTCTTTCCAAAATTTCCAGCACTCACGGCCCCTACACCGCCGGCGCAGCTTCCACCGCCTGCGGCTGTGCGCAATGCGCGCACCGCTTCGCCGCCAGCGGAATCTCGCTCAGGCATTCCGTGCAGGTCTTCGTCGCAGGCGGCTGCGGCTCCACCGGATCATGCTTCTTCAGCCGCTTCAGCAGCGCATTCATCGGCAACACCACGCCGAAATACACCACGCTCGCCGCAATCAGAAATGACACGATTGCATTCAGAAAACTGCCCACCCGGATGGGCACATGATGCAGCGTCAGCACCACTTCCTTAAAGTCCGGTTTGCCGATGGTGGCGGCAATCAACTGGCCCAGCACATCGGTGGCCAGCGAGGCGACAATCGCGTTGAACGCCGCGCCCAGAATCACAGCCACGGCCAAATCCACAACATTCCCACGCAGAATGAAATCGCGAAATCCTTTCAACACTCTCTCCTCCCATTCGGAAACTCAGAAATTTTGGATGCAGCCTCGCCGGATTCTGCCGGATGCCGATCCCCATCGCTTCATAGAAAAAGCCACAGAAACAACACCATCCCCAAAATCATCAGGTCCGCATACAGCAGGATCAGCACTCCCGCGTGGTAAAGCGTCCACTTGCGGTCGAGGCAGCGCGCCGTCTCCGCCATGCCCCACACGGCCCCCAGCGCCGCCGCCATCTGCCACCGCGACGAGTGCAGCGCGCTCACATCGGGAAACCCCGCCAGCCGCATACTCGCCCCCAGCGCAACCAGGGGAAGCACGACCGCGCGGACCAGGGACCTGCGCCGCAGGCGAAAAATGGAGGAGCCGGGAAGCACCACGTCCCACTCTACAGCGTTTTCAATCCTGCTTCTGAACAGAATGCACGATGCCAAGAGGCAATTCCCTCAAGGAATTGTCGCCTTGTACGATGCCGGGACATTCATAAATGAAACGCTCGGTCGCAACCGCGGCAGTTGAACAGCGGTCCTGCGGAATGCGGCAATCGCCCGGCTCCCCCAACTGCCCGCCAGCAAAAGATTCAATCCGGCCAGGAACGCCAGACCGCACCGGACCATCCAAGCAGGCAGCAACATCCGAAACCGGGCACGGGAGGGAAGGCACATGCAGGCTATCGACAAGGTTTCCACCGTCACCATTGCCGTCGCAGATCAGGACGAAGCGCTCCTCTGGTTCACCGGGAAACTCGGCTTCGAAAAGCGGATGGACATTCGTTCTCCCCAGTTCCGCTGGCTCACCGTAGCCCCCAGCCTGCAGGTGGACGTCGAATTTCTGCTCGCTTCCTGGTACCCCAACCTCGTCGGCAAGAACCCCACCTGGGTCCTCTCCACCCGTGACTGCCGGAACGGCTATGAAGAACTCCGCGCCAAAGGCGTCGAATTCAGCCAGAAGCCTGAACTCCGCCCCTACGGCATTGAAGCCGTCTTCTCCGACCTCTACGGCAACAAATACTCGCTGCTCCAGCCCTCCGCGGAAGTGCTCACCGACAAGGCCACAGCCTCCGCCCTCGGCATCCCCGAGGCTATCGCCAACCCCGGCACTGCCCAAGCCCTCCCCGCTCGCGGATAGAGAAATGCTCTGAGGCGTGTTTACAACGTGCGCACATTGATGTACATTGATTGTGCGCACAGCGGAAGGAAAATCGTAATGCCCGCCTCATCCCCAGAGTCGAACGGTCTCCGTGCGGAGAACATCAACCTCCGCGTTAGCCGCAACCAGAAGGCGCTCATCAGCCGCGCTGCCGACGCCCTCGGCCGCAATCGTTCCGATTTCATGTTGGAAGCAGCCTGCCGCGAGGCCGAATCCGTCCTGCTCGACCGGCTCTATTTCAATTTGCCCGACGAAGATTTTCGCCGGTTCACCGCCCTGCTCGATAAGCCGCCCAAAAGCAATCCCCGGCTTGCCCGCCTGCTCGCGATCAAAGCGCCGTGGGAGAAGTAGCCGCTCGTCCCCTCTCCGCTCCGCAAAAGCTGAACGCGGATCATGATCTGTCGCAATTCCAATGTGGCGAACCGGCTCTCGATGCATGGCTTCAGAGCAGAGCCCTCCAAAATGAGGAAAACCGCGCCTCCCGCACCTACGTTGTTTGTGTGGAGAAGCGGGTGGTCGGCTACTACGCCCTTGCCGCTGGAGCCGTGGCGCATCATCATGCATCGGGCCGCGTGCGGCGCAACATGCCCGATCCCGTGCCCGTCATGGTGATTGGCCGCCTCGCCGTCGATCTCAATTTTCAGGCCCGCGGCCTCGGCTCGGCGCTTTTGCGGGATGCGGTCTTGCGCACCCTTCAGGCCGCGGAAATTGCCGGAATCCGCGCCATCCTCGTCCATGCCCTTTCCGAGACCGCGAAGCGCTTCTATGAAAAATGCGGCTTTGTCGCCTCGCCCGTCGATCCCATGACTCTCATGGTCACCATAAGCGAAGCCGCCCACACACTCGCAGGCTAAAGCGTTTTCGATTCTGCTCTTAACAGAAGGCACGATGCCAAGTGGCAATTTCCTCAAGGAATTGCCACCTTGCACGATGCCAGAGATGTTAATAAGTGAATCGAAAACGCTCTAGGCCTGCAAGCATATGGGCGGCTATCTTTCCTGTCAGCAGCTATTTCGAGATGCGCTTAGCTCACCAACTCCATCTCTTTCAACGACTCCGCATAAGGTGCCCGCAACACCCCCCGCTCCGTGATGATCCCGGTAATGTACTTGGCCGGGGTCACGTCGAACGCCGGGTTGCAGATGCCCACGCCGTTCGGTGTCAGTTGCTTGCCGCCGTGGTGCGTCACCTCCACCGGCGAGCGCTCCTCAATCGGAATCTCATCGCCCGTCCGCGTCGCTGTGTCGATGGTGGACCAGGGCGCCGCCACATAAAACGGAATGCCGTGCTCCTTCGCCAGAATCGCAACGTTATATGTGCCGATCTTGTTGGCCGTGTCGCCATTCGCCGCAATGCGGTCCGCGCCCACCACCACTGCGTGAATGCGCCCCGCATGCATCAGGCTCGCCGCCATGTTGTCGCAGATCACGGTCGTCGGAATCCCGTCTTCCATCAGTTCCCATGCCGTCAGCCGCGCCCCCTGCAAAAAGGGCCGTGTCTCGTCCGCAAAAACCTCAATCTGCTTGCCCTGCTCCACAGCCGCGCGGATCACGCCCAGCGCCGTTCCGTAGCCGCAGGTGGCCAGCGCACCGGCGTTGCAGTGCGTCAGCACGCCGCCCTTGTCCGGCAGCAAGGCCCCGCCAAATGCGCCCATGGTCTTGCAGGCCGCAATGTCTTCGTCATACATCGCGTGCGCTTCGGCCAAAATCTTTTCCTTCACCTCGGCCATCGTTGCACCCGCCGCGCGAAGCTTGCCGAACAGCCGCTTCATGCGGTCGATGGCCCAGAAAAGATTCACCGCCGTCGGCCGCGTTCCCGCCAGCCGGGCGCAGATGGTCTCGAACTCCGGCGCAAACGCTTCCACCGTGGCGGCAGTCGTTTTCTGCGCGCCCAGGGCAATGCCATAGGCGGCCGAGACTCCAATGGCCGGTGCTCCACGCACCACCATCGTCACAATAACGTCGGCCACCTGTTCATATGTGGTGGCGAGCACATAGCTCTCTTCGAGCGGCAGCTTAGTCTGGTCGATAAAGCGGACTCCCTCGGGAGTCCAAGCAAGGGTAGGAATCATGCAACTCCAGTGTAAACTGCGGGCAGGTGGCGCGGCAGGGCGGGACCAGGTTGGAGCAGGGCGGGACCTGATCGGAGCCCGGTTGAAGCCAGCCCGGGGCCAGCTTCGGGAAGAGAGTCAGGCTCTCTTGAAAACCTTTTCATTTTTCCCTGGACTCCCCACCCCTCCGCTGCGTACAGTGGTCTCGGCGTTTTCCCGAGTGCGGCCCGCCGTCCTCTAACCGCACCTCGGCCTCGCTCCACCGTTGTCGGCATCACATTCAGCATTGAAAGAAACGAGGGAAATCCTCTCATGGCTACTCGATCCACACCCCCGGCGGCTGCAAGCGCGCCCAGCTATATCGTCCCGTTCATTACCGTGACCATCCTGTTTGGCATCTTCGGGTTTCTCACCAACCTGAACAGCAACCTGATGCCTCACCTCAAGTCGATCTTCGACCTCTCCTATGGCCCCGCCATGCTGGCCACCGCCGCCTGGTTCCTCGCCTATCTCATCTTCTCGGTCCCCAGCGCCAAGCTGATTGAGGCCGTGGGCTACAAGCGCACCATGGTCATTTCGCTGTTCATCATGGTCGTCGGGGCGCTCCTGTTTCTGCCCGCCGCCAACCTCATCAGCTTCCCGTTCTTCCTGACCGCCATTTTTGTTCTGGCCATCGGCGTCTGCGCCCTGCAAACCTCCGCCAATCCCTACGTCTCCATCCTCGGCCCGGAGCACAGCGCCCCCGCCCGCCTCACCCTCTCCCAGGCCTTCAACTCTCTCGGAGCCGCCGCCGCTCCCCTGGTCGTGGGCCGCTTCATCCTCACCGACCCCAGCAAAATTGCCAGCAAGGCCAGCATCGCCCACACCGTGCAGGGTCCCTATATCGCCATTGCCGCCGCCCTGTTCGTGCTCGGCTTTGCCGTCATGCTCATGCACCTGCCCGCCGTCACCTCCACCCGCGCCTTTCGCCCCGCTTCTGACGGCGACGCGCTCCTCGGCCGCAGCATTTGGACCTACTCCCACACCGTGCTCGGCATGGGCGGCATCTTCTTCTACGTCGGCATCGAGATCGCCCTCGCCGCCATCGCCATCAGCTACTTCCGCACCCAGGGCATCACCAGCATCGAGACCGCAACCTCGCTCGCCTCGCTCTACTTCATCTTCATCATGATTGGCCGTTTCCTCGGCAGCGTCCTCATGACCTGGGTCCGTGCAGAAAAGCTGCTCGCCATCCTTGGCTTCCTGGGTGTGGCCCTGCTGCTGGTCTCCATGTTTAGCCACGGCACCGTTGCCGTCTGGTCACTGGTGTTGTGCGGCCTCGCCAACTCCGTCATGTACCCCAACATCTTCGCGCTGGGCATCGCCGAACTCGGCCCGCTCACCAGCAAAGGCTCCGGCGTCATCACCATGGGCAACGTCGGCGGAGCGGTCATCCCCCTGCTCTTCGGCTTGCTCGCCGACAAGGTAGGCATTCAATACGCCTTCGTCCTGCCCATCATCGGCTATCTCTACGTGGCCTACTACGGCCTCTCGGGATCGAAACCCCGGCGCACCGTCAAGGCATAGCCCACACCCCTGCGTCCGTCTCAGGCCCTCCCCGCGTTCCGCGCCGGAGGGCCTCTCTCTTTCTGTCAATCTCCCCCAGCCAATCTCTCCCTATCCCTCTCTCGCTCCCCATTTCTGGACTTGCCCTCTCCACCCTGCGAACATGACAGAAGGATTGAGTGACTCTTCAGTGCCTTTAAGGAGCAGTTCGTGCCCAACCTTACCCCGATCGATTGGCTGATTCTCTTGCTGTACTTCGCTGTTGCGTTGGGCATCGGCTTCGCCCTCAAAAGTTCCATCAAGACCAGCAGGGACTTCTTCCAGGCCGGCCGCTCGCTTCCCACCTGGATCTGCGCCCTCGCCTTCATCGGCGCCAGCGTCGGCGCGCCCGAAATCATCGGCATGGGTGCCGCCGGAGCCCAATATGGACTGCAGGCCGCGCAGTTCTTCGGCATCGGCGCCATCCCCGCCATGCTCTTCGCCGGCCTCTTTATGATGCCGCTCTACTACGGCTCCAAGGCCCACTCCGTCCCCGAGTTTCTCCGCCTGCGCTTCGACAACAAGACCCGCACCCTCAACGCCTGCCTGTTCGCCCCGATGACCCTGTGCAGTGCTGGCATCTCCCTCTATGCCATGGCCCGCGTCCTTCAGGCGCTGCACGTGTTTGACACGCTCTTCCGCACCATCGGCCAGCCCCCGCAAGCTATCTTTGCCTGTGCCCTCCTGATCTCGGCCTTTCTGGTCATGGCCTACATCGTTCTTGGCGGCCTCGCCGCGGCCCTCTATAACCAGGTGCTCCAGTTCCTCATCATCGTAGCCGCGTTTCTGCCCCTCGTCCTGCTGGGCCTCAAAAACGTAGGTGGATGGGCCGGCCTCAAAGCCTCATTGCCCGCTGCCTTGTTGCATGAGTGGACAGGCGTCTTTCACGCCGGCGCCAATCCCATGGGCCTTAACGTGGCGGCCCTCGGCATCGGACTCGGCCTGGTGCTTGGCGCCGGCTACTGGTGCACCGATCAGCGCGTACTTCAGGCCGCCATGGCGGCCAAAGACGTGGACTCCGCCCGCCGCGCTCCCGTCATCGCCGCCCTTCCCAAAATGCTGCTGCCGTTCCTCATCGTCTTGCCCGGCCTGCTCGCCGTCGCGCTTCCCACCCCGCACACCTCCACCGTCACCCGGGAAGATGCGGGAGTCATCTACCGCAACACCACCGTCGTTCCTCTTGAGGCGGAACTGGGCAAAGGCCTCATCCCCGCCAAAATGATTGCGGCCACCGGCAAGCCCGTCCTCACCGCTGCCGGCCAGACGCAATTGAACTACGGCATGGCCACGCCTACGGTCCTCATCCACTTTTTGCCCACCGGCATGTTGGGCCTGGGTCTGGCCGCGCTGCTGGCCAGCTTGATGGCCGGAGTGGCCGCCAATGTTGCAGCCTTCAACACCGTCTTCACCTGCGATCTTTATCGGCCCTACATCCGCAAAGACGCAGGCGACGGCCACTACCTCGCCGTGGGCCGCTACGCCACCGTCGCAGCCGTCCTGCTGTCCATCGCCGCTGCCTGCGCCGTCCTGCGCGTCGATAACATTCTGGACGCGCTGCTACTCTTGTTCTCGCTGGTCAATGCGCCGCTGCTGGCCGCTCTGTTGCTGGGCATGTTCTGGAAGCGTACCACCGGCCACGGCGCCTTTGCCGGGCTTCTCGCCGGAACCGTAGCAGCTACTCTGCACCACGGCCTCACCCTGCCGCTCGACGCAACCCGCGGCATCCAGGGCGGCTGGCTCGGCCCGCTCCATCGCTATCCCAACAGCCTGGCGCAAAATCTTTGCGGAGCCACCTTCGCCTTCATCGCCGGCTTGCTAGTCGCCGCCCTGGTGAGCCTTGCGACCAAGCCCCGGCCAGACTCCGAACTGGCAGGGCTGGTCCGCTCCCTCACGCCAAAATCCAAGTCAGCGCCCCTCCCCTGGTGGAAGCGCCCCGAAGGTCTCGCCGTCGTCATCCTGGCCGTAGCCGTCATACTCAATATCGTTTTAGCCTGAGGAAAGGAAATTCACCATGAATCTGGATCTGCGCACACCCATCGGCATGATGTTCACTTTCACCGGACTCATTCTCAGTGTCTTCGGCTACTCCACCAGCAGCAACGTAGCCGCCTACGCCAAGACCCAGGGCCTCAACGTAAATCTCTGGTGGGGCCTCGTCCTGCTGGCCTTCGGCATGACCCTGTTTCTGCTGAGCCGCCGCGACAAGCTACGCCCCGCCCAGAGCGCAGCCGACAGGGGCCAGAGATCGGCCGACAGAGATCAGGGAACAGCTAGCAAAGGCGAGGGAAGCGCCAACGGAAAGACCAAGCCCCGCCTGCCCAAATCCACCAGCGCCAAAAAGTAGCTCAGGCCAACTGTCCCCCGTCTACTGTCCTCTGCTCCCTGTTGACTGTTCTCTGCCTACTGTTCTCTGCTTTCCGTCCTCACGCTAAACCGCATCGTCCGATAGTCGAACGTATACGCCCGCAACTGGTCCAGCGCGTCGGTCCCCAGCACGCCGTACACATCGTCCAGTGCCGCCGAGCCGAGCGGCTGCGTCAGCACCTGCACAAAGTGCACGTTCACCGTCGTTCCCCCCACCGCCAGCGGCACCGTCTCGGCCACATACGCCGGTTGCGGAGGCCGCGACAGCGAGCCCGGCAGCGTAAACAATTGCATCTTGAGATTGGCAAAGTCATTCGCGTGCTCGTCGTAGTAGCGCGAAGTCAGATACGTCTGCTGCCCGCCCGCGTCAATCGCGAACATGCGCTCTTCGAAGTCCCGCCCCAGCGCCACAATTACCCGGTCGCCATCCAGAAAAAAACGCGCCCCAGCCGCCGCCTGCCCCGTCTCTGCCTGTCCAGCCCCAGCCGGTACCGTCTTCTCCTCTGCCTGAATCTGTTTCGCTGGACGCACCTCGATCGTGGCATCGCCGGTGATCGTCAGGCTCCCCAAAGCTTCCAGCGCGGGATACCCGAGCACCCCCTCCACCTCATAATGCGAGCGAGGAAACGCATAGTCCGCGTCGTCGAACACAAATGCCGTCATCTGATGAAAGGTGAGCCGCCCGCCCAGCGTGAACCGCGGAATCACCGTCATGTGCACCACCATCGGTCGCCCGGTCAGCGTGTGGATCGTCGCCGCCTCCTCTGAAACCTTGAGCCCCGCCTCTTTCGCCAGCGACCGCGCAATCATGTTGAATGGAGCCGTCGGGTCCAGCATCCACGTATGCGGCCGTGCATCCACAAATACCGGAATATCCACCAGACCCAGCGGATTCTTGCTCACCTGCAGCTTGAACGGGTCGCAAGCCTCCACCGTCATCGGTGGATTGGCCGCCGCCAGTGGCAGCAGCTTCAGCGGCAACTCGATCTCGTCCTGCTCATCGGCGCTCAGCTTGTCCTTGAGCCGTGTCCCCAGCGCCTCGTAGGCCTTGGCCGCCTTCGCCCAGTCGCCCAGCCGCAGATAGTCCTCGCCCAGAGCCTTGCGCAGCAGCTTTTCATGCGCCGCATCCCCGCTCGCCGCCACCTTCTCCACCAGCGGCTCCAGCAGCTCGATCGATGCCTTCGAATCGTTGTTGCGATTGGCCAGAATCCCGCGGTAAAACTGCGCCTGCTCCGGCGGCAACTGGTCCAACTCCGTAGCCAGCCTGAAAAACTGGTGGTCCGCCAGCAAATTCTGCATGAGCCCATCGCCGTCCAGCCCACTGCGCGTCCCGGTATGCACCTCTGCCCCCGCCCCCGTCTGTTGCGAGACCCCCTGCTGCGAAACCGGCCCCGCCGGAGCCGTCTGCTGCGAAGCCGCCGAGCCAGCCGGAATCTCCTGCGCCGCCAGCCCCGCCGGGCCAGGCGCCCCCAGCCCGCAAGCCAAGCCGCAGACTAGCTCGCAAACCAGCCCGCAAGCCGCAAATCTCCCCGCCGGCCTACCGATTTCCACTCTGCTCAACCCCTGCATTCTTAGTACGAAGTTAGCAGATGCGGACCGCCCCTCCGCTCCGCCATTTCTCCCGTCCCCACCCGCCCATTTCCTCTCCCCAGCGCCCCTCCCGCCCCGGCCTGCGGCACACCCCACCCCCAACAGGCTCAATCTGGGAAACTTATCTGCACAGTGGGACGGATTGAAACAAACCCCATAGGGGTCCCGTTACACTGTTAGGTAGAAATGAAGCGTAGGACGATCGAACATTACGAAATTCTTCGCAAACTAGGTGCCGGCGGCAGCGGGGTCGTCTACCTCGCCAACGACACATTGCTGCAACGCCCGGTGGTCTTGAAGATTCTGCGCACCGGCCTGCTCTCGGCCCAGCAATTGCGCTCCACCGTGCTGCGTGAAGCCCGCATGGCCTCGGCCATCGAGCACCCCAACGTCTGCGCCATCTATGAAGTCGGCGAAAGCGGCGACGAGGGCTACATCGTCATGCAATACGTGCCCGGCCAGTCGCTGGATACGCTGATCGCCCGCGGCCCCGCCAGCCTCCAGCTCGTCCTCTCGGTCGGCATCCAGATCGCCGACGGTCTCCAGGCCGCGCACGCTCTGGGCATCTTCCATCGCGACCTCAAGCCCCAAAATGTCATGCTGACCGACGGCGGCCTCGTCAAGATTCTTGACTTCGGCCTCGCCCGCCGCCTCAGCCCCGAAGACGCCACCTTCGACCCGGCCAAGCCCGCGCTCGCCAAAGATGCTTCCATGGCGGCTACCTACACCGCCCGCGGCGGCACCATCCGCTACATGGCCCCCGAGCAGTTCGTCACCGGCCAGTCCAGCGTCCAGTCCGATATCTGGGCTCTCGGCGTCATCCTCTATGAGCTGGCCAGCGGACGCCACCCCTTTTCCCGCCCCGATGCTGAGGATTTCCAGGCCATCCGCGCCATCCAGTTCTCCGATCCGCCCGACCTCAGTGAAACCGTTCCCGGCATCGCCGTCGAGCTAAAAAGCGTCATCGGCGCCTGCCTTGAAAAGAATCCTGGCGCCCGCTACGCCTCCGCCGCCGAAGTCCGCGAGGCCCTCAAGACCATCATGAAGGCCCTGCAGATCGAGACCGGCATTATTCCCGGCGACGCCGCGGCTAACCTGCCCACCACCGGTGCCGAGGCGGAAAAGCGCACCACCGGTTTCCTCTCCATGCTCGCCGAGCGTTTCCGTGAGTCCGCCGGCGACCGCGCCAAGCAGAATTCCCTTGTGGTTCTGCCCTTCGCCAATCTCGGCGCTACCGAGGTCGCGCCCCTCTATGGATTCGCCCTGGCCGACGCCATCGCCGCCCGCCTGGCCCGTATTCCCGCTCTCGTCGTCCGCCCCTCCAGCACCCTCATGTCCCTGCCCATCGCGCAGATGGACCCGCTCTCCGTCGGCCAGCGCCTGCTCGTGTCCTTTGTCCTCGCCGGCAGCTTCCTGCGCTCTGAAAACGGCTTCGACCTCAACTGGCAACTGCTCGACGTCGCCTCTCTCAGCGTCCGCTCCGGCGGAGCCATCCGCGTCGCCTCGCTCGACCTCATCGCCGTCCAGACCGAAATCTCCAATGAGGTTTTCGCCGCCCTGCACGGCCTCAGCGCCGGCGATCAAATCGATATCCAGCGCCCCGCCGCTCGCGACGGCTCGCTTCCAGGCCCCGTCAGTGAGGAGTATCTCCAGGCCCGCGCCCTGCTCAGCTCCTTCATGGTCCGCACCGGCGCCCGCGCCGACCTCGACCGCGCCCACGCGCTCTTTTCCAGCGTCACCGCCACCGATGCCAGGTTTTCCGCCGGCTGGAGCGGCCTCGGCATCGCCGAGCTTCAATACGTGCGCCACGGCTTCGGCGGCCAGATCCACGTCATGCGCGCCCGCCGCGCCTTCGACGAGGCCCTCAAGCTCGACCCCGCCTCCACCGAGGCCAACCTCTACCGCATTTACATGCTGCTCTCCCGTGGTGAAAAAGAGTCGGCCCGTCACGGCATCGCCAATCTTCTCTCGGGAGCCAGCAACGACTGGAACGTTCACATGGTCGCTGGCATGGCCCTGCGCGGCGACGGCATGTACGAGGAAGCGCTCCATCAGTTCAATCGCGCCCTCAAGCTCAACCCCGCCAACGCGGCCATCCTTTACAACCACCGCGCCCGCGTCTACCACTATCAAAATCAGATCGAGCTGGCCGGCGACGAGTTGGAAAAAGGTCTGGCCCTTGAGCCGCGCCATCCCCTGCTCCGCACCTCGGCTGGATATCAGCAGATGCGCCTCGGCAATCTGTCCGCAGCCATCGAGATCTTGGAAGGCGTCATCCGCGACGACCAGTGGTTGCGCATCGCCGTGCCCACCCTCGCCCTCTGCTACGTGCAGGCAGGCGACCGTGAGCGCGCCGCCGCCCTGCTCAAAGACGACACCCTGGCCGCCGCCGAAGCCGATAGCGAAATGGCCTACCGCCTCGCTACCTACTTCGCCGTCGAAGGCGACTCCAGCGAAGCCCTCCACTGGCTCCGCCGCGCCATCTATCTAGGCAACGAGAACTACCCCTGGTTCCAGAAAAACCCCGCCTGGAACAATCTCCGCACCAATACAGACTTCGAGCGCATCTTGGAGGACCTGAAAAAAGGCTTCCGCAAAAACCAAAAAACCTGGAGCCGCCTCCTGGAGCAAGTCCCCCCCGACAGCGAGTAACTGGCAATCTCTACCTTGGCCGCTGATCGAGATGCACGCTCCATGCCTTAAAAAACTCCATCCAGCACACCGACCGGGTGCCCCAGGTTCGGCGCGTTTTTTGCGCATAACCTGGGAGAACACGAACCCCAATGCGCCGGCTCCATCAGGCCTCCGAGATCTGCTTTGCACAAGCGGTCTGTCAGGATTACCAGTTCCGGTCCCCGAAGGTATCGCCTGTTGCAAGCAACTTATGTTTCTTAACCGTGCTACGGATTACTCTGTGTAAAATCTAGACCTCAGATGTTCGTTCTCTCGCGGGGCAAGGAAGCGGATCATATACTATATGTCTAAACTCAATTCAGGGATTATTTCGCGCTCTATATTTCGGAGGCTCAGTTGACTGATCAGCCTGCATCGTGGGCGGCGTTACTTTCAAGTATCGCCGCCATATTGAATGCGGTTGCGTGGCCTGCAGTTGCTCTATGGTTTTTGTTTGTGCATAGAGTGAGAATCGCATTTCTACTAAAAGTTTGTGGGCGTAAAGTTTCCCTGGCCAAGAAGGTTAAAGTTGGTCAGCTCGAATTAGAAGCTTTCGAAGACGAAGTAAAAGAGGCCGTCATTGAAGCGAGCACTCAGATAAGCGACAGCGACCCGCCGAAATCGGTCCCGCCGAATCAAGTACGAGCAGCTGAGACCTTGCGCACTAAGGTTTATAGGGCAGGGATTCCAGAGTCAACGGTTCGGGATACTGTTCGGCGTGAGATTTATGAGTTGGCAAGAGAGTACGAAATTGTCCGTGCGAACATTCCTCCCAGTGGTCTTCGAACCCGAAAGATGAACGAAATTGCAGCCGGAATGCGAACTTTAGCCATTGCGGGCTTAGGACTTCGGACAGAACTTACCCGGTCTGATTCTGTGGGAAGGCGACTCGCTGCCATCTGTATGCTCCAAGTCGAACCTAGGGCTAGATACTTCAAGTGGTTGATCGAACGTATAAAGACAGAATCTCAGCCATTCGTGTTTTATCAGGCGGCAATAGCCATCCTTGAATCAGTGAAAAGGAAGTGCTATGTCAGTTTGGACGATGCACGCTCTCAAATTGAGGATGCGCTCCGTGTGATTTCGAATTTTGAGGATGGCCAACCAGATCAAAATACCATCGATGTACTGAAAGAAGCACTTGAGTTGGTAAAGTAAATTCGCCAGTGGACCAGCGTGCTCCATGTTTCAAAAACTCCTTCCAGCACACCGACCGGGTGCCCCAGGTTCGGCGCGTTTTTGCGCATAACCTGGGAGAGCACGAACCCCAATGCACCGGCTCCATCGGTCCTCCGCTGTCCATCCACACCTCCCCGATCCGCGCACAACCGCGGTGCGCATTGCACAAAATACCGCCTCATCAGCACACACTGGAACTGATCGCATAGATCAGTGTTTTTGGACGGCCACAGCACAAAGAGTCTTGTAGCAGGGCATGATTCAGCCCCCCCCCCCGGGGGAGGGCGATTCTCCTTTTGTTCGTTTTTCGTGGCAGAAACTACACCGTGGACCGCACGCGCCGCCGATCCCGCAACAACAGGAACGGCCGCTCCACGCATACGTACAGAACGCCCGACACAACTAGGCAACACGCCGCAAACGCGCCCAGCCATGGATACATCCCGGCCCGCGCCAAAGCCGGAAAGCAAAGGTCCATCAAATGAATCAGCTCTTTATGCGTGAGATAGAGGCTGTAGGCCAGCGTGGCGATCAGCTTTGCTCCCGGCACCTTGTAGCGGCTCAACACGCAGTTGTCGCTCAGCGCCGAAGCCACCACCAGTCCCAGCCCGGCCGACAGCAGGGGAAACCCAACCGCCACGCCCCATGCCTGCACGCCGAACACCGATTGCCAGCGGTCCTTGAACAGCCAGATCGCCGCACCGGTCAGCCCGACGCCCATAACCAGCAGCAGGTGTCCCCGCTTGGCCAACGCACTCCACCACAGCGGTCGAAACGTCTTCACCAGCGCCAGCGTGATGCCGGCCAGCAACCCATCCAGGCGGCTATAGGTCGGGTAATAGATGCGCTCGAGGTAGGGAATCGCAAAGCCATGCCCCGCTGTCTCCAGAGGCCTCAGCCAATGAAACAGAATGAACGACCGCAAGCAAATGCCGAACAGCACCAGCCCTGCCAGCACCGCAACCGTTCTGCGCAGCGACGGCCTGCGCATCATGAGCAACAAAATCAGCGGCAGCAGCAGATAGAAGTGTTCCTCCACGCACAGCGACCACACATGCGAAAAGGCTCCATTGGCGCTATAGTCGATAAACAGATTTACGGTGAAGGTAAGATACTCCCACAGCGGCGAAAGCCTCGTCTCCTCGCGCCACACCGGCAAAACATAATAGAGTGCCAGCACCGCCAGGTAAGCCGGCAACACCCTGTACAGTCGGTTGCGATAGAACGCCCACAACTGCGGCCGTTCCCCGGCAACATAGGGCCGCATCAACTGAGAGCCGATCAGGTATCCGCTGAGAACGAAGAACAGATCCACGCCCATCCATCCTAGCCTTGCTGCCGGCTGCAACATCTGCGGCAAGGTGTCGGGACCATGAAATCCATAGACGTGAAAAACGATAACGGAAACGATTGCCAGACTGCGCAGCGTGTCCAGGCCGGGGGCGCGCGGGGCCGATTGTGTCAAAGAGGGTGCCTCGGGAAGTTCTATCTATCAGACTATTACCACGAAACAAATCCGCGAGCCCGTCAACTTGATCGCTACTTTATTTTCCGTACAATTTTTGCCACTACAAATAAGTTCTCTAAGCGTAGGTGTATTTCCATCTCTGCGTCCGAGAGGACGCAGAGATGGAAATAGCTGAGTCACAAACCGCGAGTTACTTGAGACTACGAGTTACTTGAGGTGAATGGTTGCCTTCAGCGGCAAGCTCTGTGAAGAGCCGCCGACCATGATCGTGTAGTCGCCTGGAACCAGCGTCCATCCATCCTTCTGCTCGTCGAAGATCGACAGGTACTTGGGATCGATTTCCACCGTCACCGTCTGTTTGCCCTTGGCGTCGATGGCAACCTTGCTCCAGCCCACCAAACGCTTGGGCGGCTCGCCGGCCTGCGCCGGCAGCGCGGCATAGACTTCCGCGATCTCTGCGCCTGAGCGTGTGCCGGTATTGGCCACCGTGAACGTAGCCTTGATCTTGTCTCCCGGCGTGACCGTCAGCCCCGAGTAACTGTAGGTCGTATACGAGAGACCGAAGCCGAACGGGAACAGCACTGGCTTGTTCTCCGCGTCGTACCACTTATAGCCGACCTTGACGCCTTCGTCATACTGCACCTGGAACGGCGGCAACCCTTTGCCCCGCACCACCGGCGAAACCGGCCCGGAGAAGTGCTCCGACTCCGGCGGCGGTTGCACCACGGTCGGATGCGGCAAATCGGCTTCGCTCCGGGGGAACGTGTTCGGCAGCTTGCCGCTGGGGTTCACCGAGCCGAACAGGATGTTGCCTACCGCGTTGGCGCCGTCGCTACCCGCGAACCACGCCTCCAGGATTGCCGCCGGAGCATCCACCCACGGCATCGTCACCGGGCTGCCCGTCTCCAACACCACGATGGTGTGCGGATTGGCCGCCGCCACGGTCGCAATCACGTTGTCCTGATGATCGGGCAGTGACAGCGACGGCAGATCCATGCCCTCGCTCTCCCACTGGTAGGCGAACACGATGGCCACATCCGCGCCCTTGGCCGCCGCTGCTGCCGAGGCCGCATCTGTCCCGGCGTCATACCTCACCGTAGCCTTCGGGGCCCGCGCCTGGATCGCCTTCATCGGCGAGGTCGGGAACCAGATATGCTCCTGCCAATGCGTCGCGCCCTTGCCTGGAGGCATGATGGCATTCCCACCGATCGGGTCCACCTGGGCCGAACCGCCCCCCGAGATCATGCCCACATCCGAGTGCCCCCCGATCACCGCAATCGTATGCACCCTCCCCGCCTCCAGCGGCAGCACCGCATGTGTATTTTTCAGCAGAACAATGCTGCCTTCCTCGATCTTGCGCGCGGTTTCCATGCCCGCGAAGGGGTCTACGACGCTGCGCTGGCGAGGATAGTCGATCACGCCCGCCGCAAACATCGAGCGCAGAATCCGGTGGATATGGTCGTCCAACTCGGCTGTCGAAATTCTGCCGGCCTGCACGGCTTCCTTATAGAGTTCGCCATAAAACACGCTGTCGGGCTGCTCGTTGTCGAGGCCCGCGGCGGAAGCCTTCTCCGTGCTGTGCGTGCCGCCCCAATCCGACAGCACGAATCCGGGGAACTTCCAATCCTTCTTCAGCACTTCATTCAGCAGGTATTGGTTCTCGCAGGCAAAGTCGCCGTTCACGCGGTTATACGAGCACATCACCGCTGCCGGTTGTCCTTCGGCCACGCCGATCTCAAACGCCAGCAGGTCCGACTCACGCGCCGCCCGCTTGCTGATGTTGGCGTTTACTGAGTTCCGGCCGCTCTCCTGGTCGTTGAACGCGTAGTGCTTGATGTCGCCGATCACATGCGCCGACTGCGTTCCCTGGATCAGCTTGGCCACCAGCGTTCCGGCTAGCACCGGGTCCTCGCCCAGGTACTCGAACGTGCGTCCATTGCGCGGCTCCCGTGTAATGTCTACGCCGCCGCCGAGCGACATGTTGAAGCCTTGCGCCCGCAGTTCGCGCCCGATCAGTGCGCCATATTCGTAGGCCGCATTGGGGTCCCAGCTTGCCGCCGCCGCCACATTGGCCGGCAACGCTGTCGAGTAGCGCCCGTTGGCTCCGCTCGACCGCACGCCATAGGCCGCGTCGCCCATATCGATGCCCGGGATGCCCAGCCGGGGCACGCCCACCGCATAGCCCACGCCACGGTTCGAGTCGGCATTCTCCGGCGTCACCGGGTCGTCCGTGGGCATACCCACCCCGTGCAGCAATGCAATTTTCTCGTCGAGGGTCATCTCCTTCAACACCAGGTCGGCCCGCTCGTCCGGCGAAAGGCTGGTGTTCATCCACGGCCCGGTGGGTGCCGGCGCCTTGTGGTGCTGTGCAGAAACAGAAGTTGTCAGCAAAGAAAATGACCAGAGCGCCAGGACCGAAAGTCCCAATCCGGCACCGCGTCGAGAGTGTTTCATGAATCCCCCTTGATAAACCGAATAAACCGTTTGATTGAGCCGCTCTCATACTATCAACCAAGCGGCGGGACTGGCTCGTTTTGTCCGGTCGGCGAGGTCGGGAAAATACTGAGACAGTCGCAGATGGCCATCTATCGTTGGGGAAGTTCTTCCGTTCAGGCGGACGATGCCCATCTCAGGCCAGTATCGTCCTGTCTACCGAGATTCTTCCACGATTGCCACGTCCCAAGGCGCCAGCGTCAGCGCTCCATTCATGCCAACGGCCTTTCCATCCAGCAGGTTGGTTCCTGCGGCATACGCGTAGCTGGCCTTTACCTCGCCTCCGGAATAGTTGAAGTAGTAGTGCACGCGTCTGCCGAGTCGATTGACGCCGTGAGTCACATGCACGGCTGCGGGCAGTTGCTGGTCTGGACCTGCCAAACCGATTTGCTCCAGAGTTCGTCTCAGCACCGCCGTCTGCAACTCACTCGAAAGATAGGTGCCCTCATACAGCAGCGTGCCCGCGCCATACTCGTTTTCCGTAATCGCCGGCCAGCGTCCAAAGAACGGATGATCATAGGAAGCGAGCGTCCTGGCGTGCTCGGGCATCAGAAACTCGGCCCAATACTGCACCTGATTCGCCGTTGGATCTGCTGTGCCGACGTGGAAAGGATCGCCCTTGAGCGCCAGCGGATGCTCCAGGTTAGAGAACTCCTGATAGCTGAAACCCGCGGCCTCGCGCAGCGGTCCCGGAGCGCGCACCCAGCGCACTGCTGAGTTCTCGTTGGCAAAGCCGCTTTTGAACGTCATCACCACGTGGCCGCCGTTCTTCACGTAATCGGCGATTCGCTGCAGCAACGCATCGTCGGCAATATAGAGCGCCGGCACAATCAGAAGCTTGTAGGCGGAAAAATCCTGTGTGGTTGGAAACACAAAGTCGCAGCCCACATTCAGGCTATAGAGCGATTTGTGAATCTGGTTCACCAATGAGGCATAGTCGCCGGTTGGCGGCGCAAAGCTCCACTGCGGCCCTGAGGAAGTGAACGGCATGAATCCGATGGCGTTCAAGGAGTCGCGGCTCCACAGAATAGCTACCTGATTGTGAATCTGCAAGCCCACAAGATGCGGGCCGATCCTCTGCAATTCATGCGCTGTCCGGCTCATCTCGGCGTATGCGCGGTTGGGCTCCAGATCGTGCGACAAAATACCTTTCCAATAGGTCTCCTGATTGGCTGGAATCGAGGCCCAGTGCCAATACTCCACCATGTTGGCGCCGTTCGCGAGATGGGTGTAGACGTCTTCTCGGAGCTGCCCGTCATAGGGTGGATACTGGTGGGCAGAGGTCCAGTCCGTGCTCTGCGCATTGGTTTCTGTGACCAGAAAATTCGAGTGTTTCAGCGACCGCGCAAAGTCCGCCTGCGCCGATTGCGTTGCGCCATCGAAGTGCTCCTGCGCCGCCCAGTGATAGATGTTGTCCGCCGGAATGCCGAGGTCTTGCGCGATGGCTTCTTCGTTCACGTCGCGCCGCATCATGCCGCCGAAGTCAGTAGTCACAAACTGGTTCGGTCCGGCAGCCTCACGCACGAGTCCGGCTTGCCAGTGCAGAAAGTCCGTCACCCGCATCTGGCTCCAGCGGCTCCACTCCAGCTTGTAGCCGGTGCTCTGCGCGCCATCGCGGGTGGGCAGGTCTTCCCAGGTATGCAGGTTCTCGCCCCAGTAATTCAGGAACCAAGTCTTGCTCAGCGCTTCCGGGGTGCCAAACTTTTTTTCGAGATGATGCTGGAATCCGATAAATACATCAGGATTGGCCGCGTCGTAACTCGACGTCTCATTGTCGAGTTGCCATCCAATGACCGTGGGGTTGTCTTTGTAGTGGGCTACGATATGACGGATGAGCCGTTCGGCATAGAAACGGTAGGCAGGCGAATCGGTATCCATGTTCTGCCTCATGCCGTAGCTGTTGTCGATGCCGGGGCCGCCAAATCGGCTGTCGTTCATGCGGCGGGCAAGAATCTCAGGGTGCTGGTGGGCCATCCAGGCGGGAATGGAATAGGTGGGCGTCCCCAAGATTACCTTGATGCCTGCCTTGCCCATCGCCTGGACCACGCGGTCCATCCACGCATATTCGAACTGGCCGTCTTCCGGCTCCCACAGGCTCCAGGTAGATTCGCCCATCCGGACCACATTCAGGCCCGCGGCCTTCATCAAGGCTACGTCCTTATCCAGCCGTTCGTAAGGCATGTACTCGTGATAGTAGGCGGCGCCGTAGAGCACGGTAGGGAAGTC
Organism: Terriglobales bacterium; assembly: GCA_015654835.1. GTDB lineage: Bacteria > Acidobacteriota > Terriglobia > Terriglobales > Acidobacteriaceae > Telmatobacter. The sequence goes on along the minus strand of JAATGG010000090.1, from coordinate 50,648 downwards.
CAACGCCGGGCTGCCGCTGCCCGATGGCGCCGAAACACCCGGCTCTGCTTGCTGCGCGCCTGCCGCCCCGCCTGCCAGCAAAACAACGGCTGTCAGCAAGCTCCAGAAGCCCTTGCACCAATCGCCCATGGTTCATCCTCTTGTCCGTCGTGAAAAAACGGAAGAACCATGTAAACACTTCTATGCGAAGGTGATCAACACGATTTCAGGATGAGTGCCCACGCGCATCGGTGGTCCCCAGGTTCCAACGCCGGTTGACGTATAGACCTGGAGAGCGCCAAACTGCTGCAACCCGTATGTGAATTTGCCGAATGCCCGTCGCGTCACCCAGGTAAAAGGGAACATCTGTCCCCCGTGGGTGTGTCCGGAGAGTTGCAGGCTGACGCCCGCCTGCTCCACCGTCGGCAGGCGGTTGGGCACATGGTTCAGCAGAATCGAGGCACCAGTGTCCTTCAGGTGTAGCCCCTCCAGAATCGTTCGCAGCCGGATCGGATAAGTGGTGTCGCCGTAGCTGACCCCGGCCACATGCAGGCCATCGAGGGTGACTTTTTCATTTGCCAGCACTCGTATGCCTGCGCCTGCGACCGCCGATAGATAATGTTTTACGTCGCCATATTCGTCATGATTGCCGGTGACGAAATACGAGCCGAAAGGCGTAGTGAGCTGTCCCAGTGGAGCGACCAGCCGCTCCGCATCGACCTTGGTGCCATCGAACAGATCGCCGGCGATGAAGATGATGTCGGGATTCAGTTCTCTCGCCAGCGTGGCAATGCGCCGGCTGAATCGCAACCCGTTCAGATTACCTAGATGCAGGTCGCTGAGCAGCAACGCCGTCCGCCCGCGCCAACTTTCCGGCAGGTTGGGCAGCGCCACCGTGACTCGCCGGGTGCGGGTCCATGCCGCATTCGCCAAGCCATAGACACCGCATAACACCGTCAGCCCCAGCAGGGTGCCGGCGATTACACGCCGCGCCTCCGCTGGATTTACGGGCAAGCCCGATACTCTCACTGCCAGGTCCAGCAGCCAGCAGAGGCCGGCTGCCCAAACCAGAAAGTTGAGCAGTCCCAACCACACCGATGCGAGCCGATAAATGCCCGAGACCAGCCAGTTCGACATGCCGTGGCCGATCAACGCCGTTGCTGTAAAGCTGATCGATAGCAGCAGTAGGGTGATTCCCAGCGCATGTGTTGCCGCCGGGCTCAGCGGCCCCCAAAAGACGATCCAGGTATGGAAAAGGAACCAATGCGCTAGGAACAGAATCGCCTGTATCAGGGTGATGCCCAGGATTGGCCAAGCTTTCAAACCGCGACTCCTTCAGGGATGAGCAGATCTTAGTTCATGATTGCACGACCGGCAAAGTGCCGGCGCAGTCGCAAAGGTAAGACATGCATGAAACAATAGGATTCCATGGTATGGATGCGGAACAACGCGCTCGGCCTCTATATTTCCGTTCCTTTTTGCCGGTCGAAGTGCACATATTGCAATTTTGCGTCGGGAGTTTATCCGGCCAGCGATCACGCTCGCTATGTCGACCGGCTTATTGAGGATATGGCTGCGTCCCGGGCCTGGGCCGATCAAATGGGCGTCGAGCTGCCGCACACGGTGGACTCCATTTACGTGGGGGGGGGGACCCCCAGCCTTTTGGCGCCCGAACTCTTTGCCCGCCTCTTCGACGCCATTCGGGCGGAATTTGCTCTCGACCCGGCTGCGGAAATCACCGTGGAGTGTGCCCCCGGACAGCTTGCCGATGAGACCCTCGATGCGCTTGCCGCCGTGGGCGTGAACCGTGTCAGCCTCGGCGTTCAATCCTTCATCGACCGCGAGGCTCAGGTCAGCGGCCGTCTTCACACCCGCGCCATGGTTCTGGACGACCTGCGCCGGCTCCGCGCAGCCGGCATCGCCAACCTCAATGTGGATCTGATTGCCGGCCTTGCCGGGCAGACCTTTGCATCGTGGCAGGAGTCGCTCGCGGTGTTGGCCGAGTCCGGCGTTCCTCATGCCAGCGTTTACATGCTTGAGGTGGATGAGGATTCCCGCCTTGGCCGCGAAATGCTGGCTGGCGGTGCGCGTTATCATGCGGAACTGGTTCCGTCCGACGACGCCATCGCGCAAATGTATGAGACGGCCATCGAAAGCCTGGCCGAAGCCGGTCTTGAGCAATATGAGATTTCAAACTTTGGCCGTCCCGGTTTTGCCTCGCGGCACAATCTGCGCTATTGGCAGCGGCGGCCTTACCTGGGCCTCGGACTCGACGCTTCGTCGATGCTGCGCGATGCAGCGCCGGAGGCAGGCGAGCCCGGCTTCGTGCTGAGGACCTCGGCTACGGATGATCTCAAGGCCTTTCTCAAGGCCTCGGAACCTGCCGAAACGGCCTGGCTCTCTCCTCAGCGCCAGCATGAAGAAGCGTGGTTTCTTGGCTTGCGTCTCAACGCCGGCGTCAATCTGGCTGAGGTTGAGGCTGAATTCGGCTCCAAAATGGCAGCGCCTGCTCGCACTGTTGTAGAGCGCTTGGCAGCAGACGGTCTGCTCGTCTCCGACGGCCAAGCTGTTCGTCTCACCCCGCAAGGGCGGCTGCTCTCAAACGAGGTATTTCAAGAGTTCCTCGAACTGGCAGCCGACGGAGACCTCCGGGCCAGAGGCTAGTCCGTTTTTCACAAACATTTCCGGCCCCGGCGAGTCGATTCGCCAGAGCCGGAAATGTGGTCATTCAATGTTTATGGGCGCTTACATCCTTGTTACCAGGCAAGCAACTGGTCCCCTGACGTGGGCAAGAGGAAGGTGACGGGCGGGGCCACACGGTCGGGGCTCCGGTCGAAGCATTGAATGGTTTCCGGACCGGTTTTCTTGGCCAGGAGCAACGCCTGCTCCGCCTCGCGCAGCACGACCAGCGGAGAGCGGCCGTTGCTGCCGGCGAGTCCAAAACAGGCCGAGAGGCGGATGCACTCTCCCCCGGCACGAAACGGCGAGGAGAACACATCCAGCCGAAGCCGTTCCGCCAGCATCATCGCATTCACACTGCTGCAGCCCGGCAGCGCGACCAAAAACTCGTCCTTGCCCACCCTGCCCAGCAGGTCATAGCTGCGCAGCAGCCGCATTGTGCGCGACACGACTTGGCAAAGCAATTCGTCGCAGGTGTCTCCACCCAGCCGCGAGTTCCAATGGCCAAAGTCGTCGATGTCGAACAGAATCATGCACAAAGAGCCTTTCATGCGCTGGATGCGGTCGGTTTCGCGGAAGAGCATCGACAAGATCGCTTCGCGGTTGTAGACGCCTGTGAGGCGATCCGTCTGCGCGTTCAGGGCTGTTGCCTGACGCAGCAGCTCCAGTTCGCGGGCTCCCCGGCAGTTGCGCAGCACCGCGTCGATCCGGATTTTCCAATAGGCGGACTCGGCTGTGCGTGGAACCAGGTCGTCGATCAGACCTTCGGCAAGCCGGTCGCCCCATTCCGGGGCGAGAGTGTCCGAAATCAGGACAATCGGGAACGATTTGCGGCTTTCACCGGAATTCGCGCTTGCCAGCAACTGGTTGATCTCCATGCCGGGCAGGGTAACGTCGAGCAATACCAGTCCCGGTACATCGGGGCCGGTCATGGCTGCCAGAGCGGCTTCGGAAGAGAGAACGACCTCGACTGGCACGGCCATGGCCTCAAGCACCGGCTGAAGGGTTGCCAGAATTGCAGGATCGGGCGACGCGAGCAGGAACGAAGGGGTAGTCTTGGCGAGCATCCGATAACAACCTCAATAGCAGATGCATCGGCCAACATTAGAAATGATTTAGGAATCTATCCAAGATTTTTAGGCCATTCGTAATGATCCACGAAACGGATTTCGAGTATTTAGATAACAAACTATGTCGACCGCGGCCATGTGAGCTCTCAATCTTGCTCTCAGGACCGCGGCCGACGTTGTAATTCTTACTCAGTTCGATCAGTCGACGAAGTCCACCAGCGGAGCGACGGGAATGATGCCGCGCTCGTGTCCGAGGTCGAGCAGCTTCCGGATCGCCTGCCGTCCGTCCGCGCCGTAGTCCAGGGTCCGGTCGTTTACATACATGCTCACGAACCGGTTGGCCAGGGTGGTGTCCAGGTCTCGCGCGAACTGCATGGCATATTCAAGAGCCTGTTCCCGGTGATCGAGGGCATGTTGAATGCTGTCATGCACCGCTTTCGAGATGATCTTCAGCGATTCGGCACCGAGGGAACGGCGGATCGCATTGCCGCCCAAGGGGAGCACCAGTCCGGTCGTTTCTCGCCACCAAACTCCCAGATCGAGAACCTTGTAAAGTCCACTTGCGGAGTAGGTTAGCTGGCCCTCATGGATGATGAGGCCGGCGTCGTACTTGCCCGCCAGAATCGCTGGAATGATCTGGTCGAAGGGAACTGTTTCCGTCTCGATGTTCGGATTGAAGATCTTGAGCGCCAGATAGGCCGTGGTCAGGGTACCCGGAACGGCGATCTTGATGCGACCCATGTCTTCTTGCGTGAGCGGACGGCTGGACACGACCATGGGGCCATAGCCTTCTCCTACGCTGCCGCCACAACCCATCAGTGTGTAGTTGTTCTGGAGATAAGGATAAGCATGGAAACTGATCGCAGTGACGTCGTAGAAAGCTTCGTCCAGGGCGCGGCGATTGAGCGTCTCGATATCGCAGAGTGTGTGGGTAAACCGGTAGCCGGGAACGCGAACCTTGCCGGTGGCAAGGCCGTAGAACATAAAGGCATCATCGGAATCGGGGCTGTGCGCGATTGAGATATCGACTATGCCGGGAGGATTGGCTTCTGCAGATTGCTGGGTACTCACGGTGTACAAACTTCCTTTCCAAGGAACAAAAGCTGTAGCGTCTGTTGGATGCTGCTAAGCAACCCTGCGACGCAGGCGCTGGGCGCCGGAGGCGAGGGCTGCGGCAGCAGCAACTTTAAGTGCATCTCCGGGTAAAAACGGAATGACTGCCTGGGTCAGAACGATCTGCGCCGAGGCGTGGGTGACCAATCCCAGCCAAAGCGAGCCGGCAGCGAGGATTGTGAGATTGCCGAGAGCCGCGCTGGCCAGGGCGGTGGAAAATCCGCGGCGAGAACGGCGCCAGAGAAACGAAATGAGCGCCGCCACGGGCGGATAGGAGAGCAAATAGCCTCCCGTGGGCCCCAGCAATTGAGCCAGGCCGCCCAGCGGATGGGGCGTAAAGACCGGCAGTCCCATGGCACCTTCGGCCAGGTAGGCTGCAAGCGCGCCCGCGGCTACCTCGGGCGCGAGCAACAGCCCTAACAGAAGTACGGCGAACGGCTGCAGGGTCAGCGGCACGGGAGTGAAATAAAGAGGAATGGAAACATGGGCGCAGACAGCGACGACGGCGCTGCCCGCCACTACAAGGCCGGTATTGCGCAGCCATACCGACGCGCCGGATGCGGGAATTGCCGTGGGGCTCAACGAGGCTGAGAATTCTTTGCTCACGGTAGTTAAACCTCTGTTTCTATGTCAGTTTCCTTGGCAGACCCAGAGGTCTCGCCAGAGGCTTGGGCGGCGCCTTTGCCCGGCTTGCGGTTGTGCTTTGCGTGATGAAGCCAAATGTGACGTGCCACGCCCGCAGACGCAATCAAAAGCGCCCCAAGCGAGACAAGTAGGCCAAGCATTAACCAGCGCATCTTAACAAACTAGGCCAAGGATACCAGACGTGCGGGCCTCCGCTTTCTGAGACTCAGGAGCGGAGAAGGCTGGCATGCATCCACTCCAGGTAAGGCTGGCTTCCAGCTTCGACCCGCAGCACCAGAAACTCAGGCGTCTGGTAGCTGTGCAGCGCATGTAGCCGGGCTTCGAGAGCGGCCACTTGATCGAGAGCCGTTTTGAGCAGCAGCAAGGCTTCGGTGGATGACTCGACCTCGCCTTGCCAATGGTAGATCGACTGTACCGATGGAATCACCGTGGCGCAAGCGGCCAGTCGCTCTTCCACCAGCGTGCGGCCCAGGCGGCTCGCTTCTTCCGGATTGGCCGTGGTCGTCAAAACGATTCGGGCGGATGGGTTGTTATCGGGCATCGTGCACTTCCCTGGACAGTGTACGTAAATAAGTGTCCGCTATCGCATATTCATTTTGTCATTCCAGGACCCGGCTTTCGCCCGTTCCAAGGCCGTGTGCATCAAAGTTATGATGAACGTCAGTGCCGCGAGCACGGTGCGTGGGGAGATGGAAAGACAATGAGCACAGCGATTAAGTTTGGCACCTCGGGTTGGAGGGCCATTGTAGCCGAAGACTTTACCTTGGCCAACATCCGGCTGGCTGTAGCGGGAATTGCCGCCTATGTGAAGACGCAGCCGGAGCCGCACCCAGTGCTGATCGGCCGCGATCCGCGCTTTCTCGGGGAGAGCTTTGTGGATGAGGCGGCCAAGGTGCTATCTGGCGCCGGTATCACGCCGATCGTGATTTCAAAGCCCGCACCCACGCCAGCCATTGCCTATGCGGTGCGCACTCTCAAGACCTCGGGAGCTATCAACTTTACGGCTTCGCACAATCCGCCGGAATATAACGGCATCAAGTTTTCAACCCACGATGGCGCTCCGGCTTTGCCCGAAGTGACCAGGCAGATCGAGGCGGCGATTGCGGGAATCGGCAGTGCCTCCATTCCCAGCGCCAACCCGCCTGAGGGTGGTTTTGAGACGGTCGACGTGAAACCGGAGTTCCTGAAGCGCCTTGCCGAGTTGGTCGATCTGAAGGCCATCGCCAAGTCGGGCATCAAGGTCGTCTACGATCCCTTTTGGGGGGCAGGACGCGGTTACAGTTGCCACATCCTGCGCGAAGCTGGTGTTACGGTCGAGACGGTTCACGACTATCGCGACGTGCTTTTCGGCGGTCATGCGCCAGAACCGGACGATCATCTACTGGGCGATGCCAAGGCCAAGATGAAAGAGATTGGCGCGGCCATCGGCATTGCGACCGACGGCGACGCGGACCGTTTCGGCATTGTCGATCAGGATGGGACCTTTATCCAACCGAACTACATCATCGCGCTCCTGTTCGACTATCTGGTGGAGACGCGCGGCTGGAAAAACGGCGTAGCCAAGAGCGTGGCGACCACCAACCTGATCAACGCGCTGGCCGAGCATCACAAGGTGCCGTTGTTCGAGACTCCCGTGGGCTTCAAATACATTGGGGAACTGATTATTGCCGACAAGATCGCGATTGGCGGCGAAGAGTCGGCTGGATTGACGATTCGCGGGCACGTCCCGGAGAAGGATGGTGTGCTGGCCGGGCTGTTGGTGGCGGAGATGGTTGCGACGCGCGGCAAGAGCCTGGGTGTTCAATTACGGGAATTGTTTGCTAAGGTTGGTTCCTTTTACCCTGTTCGTGAAAACTTCCGCTTGACCCAGGAGGCAAAAGCCGCGTTCACTGAGAAATTGAAGGCAGATCCTACGGAACTCAGCGGGCGCAAGGTGACTGGGGTGGTGCGCACCGATGGTTTGAAGCTGATTCTTGAGGATGGGTCGTGGGTGTGCTATCGGCTCTCGGGGACCGAGCCGGTGGTGCGAGCCTATACCGAGGCGCGTAGCGAACAGGATATGGAAGCGCTGAGAACTGCCGCCAAGAAGTTTGTGCTGTCTTAACTATTCCTGCTGTTGCAACAACCAACCGAGGCCGAATGCTGGACGAGAAAGTGCAAACCGGGAAGTCCGGGGCGAAAGCCGCTCCGGGCCCCATGCCCAAGCGGGCGCTGGACTGGACGTTGCGTGTGTGGCGTCCAGCGGGCACCATTGTGGCTATCGGGCTTGCACTGCTGCTCACCTGGCATGTGATCAACGGGAAGAACGGGCTGTCCGTCTGGCAACAGAAGCGGCTTGAAGATCAGCAGTTGCGCAAGGAAATCGATGAACTGCAGCAGGAAAACGGCCGTTTGCGCCAGCATGTCGAACGGCTCAAGTCCGACCCCGATGCCATTGAGCACGAGGCCCGCGAAAAACTGCATTATGCCAAACCCGGCGAGGTGATCTATACGCTGCCGGCACAACCCACCCTGCAGGCGCAACCGGCTGGGGCAGGCAAGTAGGCGGCTGGTTCTCAGCCGCCTACTTGCAACCATTTCTAAAAATCTATGTGAGCGCGAACGGAACCCACCCAGGCAGGTCCACGGTCGCGGTTGTAGCCTGGATTGTCGACGTGCTGCACGTCGAGCGAGTAGAACAGGCCCCGCCAGGCGTGCCATGTGTAGTAGCTCTCGACAATGGTTTCGCGGCCATAGTTGAGGTTTCCATCGCCTAACAAAAAGCCGAGGCCGCCTAGCCGCAGATAATTCTGGTGGTCGCGCTTGATCGCGTTGGACACCACGGCCAGTCCGATCTGGTCCACAGGGCGGTGCCAGCGGTTTCCGGCATAATCGCCGCCGGCTTCTATCGTCTGGTCTACTTCGGTATACGCGAACGATTCATGCTGGCCTTCGTTCCATCCAAAGCGGCCGAAGATCCGCAGATTCGCCGTCAGTTCCTGCTCGGTGTTGTAGCCGAAACCATACTTGAGTGCTCCGAAGTGTTCATGCAATGCGATCGTGGGCGTGCTGTCGACTCCAGCGAGAAAAGCGTCCACGGCCTCGCGGTAAGTGCCCATGTGGGCGCGGTTGGCATAGAAGAGCAGACGCGTTACGCCCTTGCGGTCATGCACAAAGCTGTGACGCAGTTCGAATTCGCCATTTTGGCTGTGGGCGCGGCTGAAGGCCCAGTCCATGTCAATGCCGTTGGCCACGGTGGGCATAGCGAAGAGGCCATAACGAATGCTCCACTGCCGGTCGTCATATTCGGCCATGGCTCCCACGGTGTAGCCGCGCGTGTCGGCGGCGTAATCCCATGCGCCGTTGTTGTCCACTGTCCAGTTCATGAAGTGCAGATGGCTGTCCGAGCCGACTGCATTGGCGTCGAAGAAGTCCGGCAGCGTCATTTTGCCGATGCGAAACTCAAGGCGGCGCAAAGGTACGCTTGGAGCCAGCGCGAAAGGCCCCGGCTCCTGGCCGGTGGTGCGGTCGGTGAGCCCGATGACCTGATGAACCTCGTAGCGGGCCAGGTAGGGTGAGGACCCCAAGTTCGGATTGCGGACGACGTCCAGATTGGTGAAGCCTGCGAGTCCAAGCGCCTCGCTCAGCCCGCGGCCGGCGGCACTTTCCACATCCACAATTCCGTCGGTGGCGTAGCGAATGGAATGCGTGGGCCGCACTGCGGTATAGAGTGTGCCGACCATGGAGGTCTTGTACTCGGCACTGTTCCGGAAGCTGTTTTTCCCCTCATACGGCGAATGAAATGGCAGTCGGCCCTGGAAGATGATGTTCGCCTGCCCTGAAATCCAATAAAGGCTGTCGCCGGGATGGGGAATCATGGTGACGATAGGCGGATCGTGCGGCTCACTGCTCGCGGAGCTTGTGTCCGCTGCCTGGACGACTGACCCGTCTTGGACCGACATCAGCAGAAACTGAGGCGGACAAATTCGGGCCGAGAGTTTTTGGGGCAGGGGAGCGGAGGGAAGTTGAATGACAGGCTCGCCGGTTGCACTTTGCTCGTAGGGAGTCTCGGGAACCTGTGCTGAGGCAAGCCCCGCGTACAGCACCCACCCCACCGTCAGACCGGCGAATGCGCGGCCTGCGCGGGACAGGCGGAGCAGCGAGAGGTGGACGCAAGTTCGGTGCATGAAGGAACCTTTCAGGGCAGGAGCGGAATGCGAGGGGCGAGCATACAATAGAAACGCAACTATACCCCCACTGGGTAGATACCATACCCGGCATGGGTATTGTCAAGAGGAGAACCTTGATGTCCCACCACGAGCGGGAAAAAATGAAACTGCTGCAGCGCGTGCGTAAACTCCGCGGACAGTTGGATGCCGTCGAGCGGTCTCTGACAGCCGACGAAGACTGTGGCGGCCAATTGATGCTGCTGGCCGCCGTGCGCGGCGGGGTAAATGGCCTGATGGGAGAGGTGTTGGAGACGCACATCCGCTTCCATCTGGTTGACGGCGTGAAGGAGCAGATTGCTCCGGAATTGGCCGAAGATCTGATCGATCTGGTCCGGGCCTATCTTAAATGAATTCATCGAAACCGCTCTAATCGTAGTTGGATGCGGCGGATGCAATTATGAACGTTTGGTTGATTTGGACTGTGCGTAGCGTGTGTTTGCGGCGACTGATGCCGCTAATCAATCGCAGGCATGACGAATCCGAGGGTGCGCCATGCCTGCATGATTCTGGCCGTTTATTGTATATAGAAGATGCCGGAGTACGGCTCCTTATACATCACATAAGTCGGCAGCCGCGCGCAGACTGCTCAGCGGATCGTGCACGGGTTCGAACTCTTGCGCGACGTAGCCTTCAAAACCGGCATCCACAATCGCCCGCATCACGCCGTCCCAGAGGATTTCCTGTGTGCCGTCCAACTCGTGCCGTCCCGGCACACCTCCGGTGTGAAAGTGACCGATCCAAGGCAGGCTTTTGCGAATGGTGGCGATAACGTCCCCTTCCATAATCTGCATATGGTAGATGTCATAGAGCAGCTTTACATTCGGAGAGTTCACCTCCTGCATGACGCGCACTCCCCAGGCTGTGTGGTCCGCCATGTAGTCGGGATGGTCCACCTTGCTGTTTAGCAATTCCAGGCAGATCGTTACTCCGTGGTCTTCGGCGATCTTCTTCACGCGGTTCAAGCCTGCCACCGTGTTGCGCGCGCCTTCTTCATCCGTTATGCCGTACCGATTTCCAGAAAACGTGATGACGTTCGGGACGCCAGCCTTTGCCGCGAGGGGAATGCTTTTGAGAAAGCCCGCTTCAATGGCCGCATGATTTTCCGGCCGGTTAAGCCCGGCGACGATCTCTCCTCCGCCAGCGTAGCCCATGGTGCAGATCAGTCCATATTCTCGCGGTACCTCATAGTCTGTCGGCTCCAGCAGATCAACGCCCCGCAGACCGATTTCTGCTGCGAATGCGCATAGCTGCTGCAGGGGAATGGTGGGATAGCACCATCGACAGACTGATTGGCGGATCCGGTTCTTTCTTTGTTGCAAGGTATCGTCTCCCTATCGCTCTGTTCGCGAAGCTGGTGCGCTTGCCGCGCGCCGGTAATTCAATCCAGCATAACTGAGACATGAAAGAATATGGTGTGATGATCGCTGGATCAGGACCTGTGCTCTCCGGCGGCGCTGCGAATGGCTTTTAGAAGCTCTTCCGCTGAGACGCCCTTCAGCAAGTAAGCATGGGCAAGCGCATATCTCGATGGCTCCAGAGAGTAGTCGATCTGGTGTGGAGCGATGAGCACAAAACGGGTCGACAATGGATGATGCGCGTACGTCTGCAACATCTCGTACCGCCCGGCATCCAAGATTGCCTGATCGATCAAAGTCACGTCGGAACGATGCGTGTTAAGAACGGCCAGCGCCTCCTCGCAGGAGGCTACCTGGGCAACTAACTGCATATCCGCCTGGCTGCTGACGGTGATGGCCCACGCCATGCGTTCGAATTCGGTGGGCATGGCAATTACGACACGGATTGGAACCTGTTCGTCTGCAGACGGCGTTGTGGCGGGGCCATTTGCAGGCGCGGAAGCCAGAGTTGACGCCTGTTGCGAAGAATCAAGTGACGGCATCAAGAGCCCTCTTCCTTGAAAACGACTGCACCTACCCAAATGATCAAATGGTATCGCTACATGGGGGAAAACGAATCCGACGAAAGACGGATCGTGCATATATCTTTGCAGTGCGATGCGGAGCTTGGTCATTCTTCACGGCTACGCGTATTCTTGAGTTTCGGAGTACGCGATGTTGTTCCGGTTGAAGCTGGTGCGATTCCACACTAAGCACAACACAAACATTCGGAGACCTGGCGAGCGGTTTTGCGCGGCGCCATTTTAGAATCCTATGCAGTTAAAGCAGGATGAATACACCAACCAGTGGGATGGCTATTGGTGCCGAAGAAGGGTACAGATCATGCAGAAGCGACAGTTGGGCGCGGGGCCTTTGGAAGTTTCGGAGTTGAGCTTTGGTACCTGGTTAACGGTGGCTGGAGGTGTTGGCCGCGAACAGGCTATTCGATGCATTCATGCGGCGCTGGAGTACGGGATCACGCTGTTCGATACGGCGAACCAATATGGCGCAGGTCAGGCGGAGCTTGTGCTTGGCGAGGCGCTCAAATCCTTTTCGCGGGATCGCTATCTTATCGCCACCAAGCTCTTTTTCCCTGTCGGTGATGAGCCCGATAGAGGACTTTCCGCAGCACAGATCGAGAAACAGTTAAACCGGTCGTTGGAGCGGCTTGGCGTGGACACCATCGACCTTTATCAGTGTCATCGCTACGATGCCGAAACGCCGCTTGAAGAGACGCTCGGGGCATTGGACAAAGCTGTGCAATCCGGCAAAGTGCGAACCCTCGGCTTCAGTGAGTGGACCGCAGAACAGATTGATGCGGCTGCAGAACTTACCAGTGCTGGTGGGTTGACGCCGTTTACTTCGAGTCAGCCTCAATATTCGATGTTATGGCGCAAGCCGGAGGCAACGGTTTTTGCGGCGTGCGCTCGGCATGGCATCGGGAACCTGGTTTTTTCTCCACTGGCACACGGGGTGTTGAGTGGCAAATACGTAGCGGGCCAGGCGCCGCCGCCGGGAAGCCGAGCAGCCAGCGAGGAAATGAACGTTTTCATGGAGACCGCAGGCCGGCATTATCGGTCGGATTATTTGCTTGAGGCTGTTGCACAACTCAAGCCGATCGCCATGGACCTTGGGTTGACCATGCCACAGATGGCCTTGGCCTGGGTGCTGCGCCGGCCCGAGGTCGCGTCGGCGATTATCGGCGCTTCGCGCCCAGAGCAGATCGCTGACAACGTCAAGGCGGTCGGAGTGAAATTGTCCGCCGAGGTACTCGACCGCATCGATCAGATTGTCGGCGGAGTCGTGGTTCGGGCCTAAGTTCAACGGCACGCATGGCGGGGCTTGACTTATGGATGCTTGAGAAGATTCTGGATATCAAGCCATCCATAAAAGAGGGAAAGCCAGTTTGCGACAGGGCCGCGGTTGCTGGTACGGAGCCCAAAACCATGGCCTGTCCTGGCATATACATGAAGCTCTGCAGATACACCTACTTTGCGCAAAGCAAGATATAACTCAGGAACGCCGACGGCGATATCTTGCCGATCAGATTCACCGCAGGCAAGAAACGCGGGCGGCGTCTCCTTCGATAGCTTCATGTCGTGGGGAATTGCAGGATAGATCAGCGCTTGAAATGCGGGGCGCGAGGACTCGCGGTCGATAAGTTCAGCCGCAGCAGGATTGCCCATATCGTAACGCGAACCAGCCAACGCCGCTAACTCTCCTCCAGCAGAAAAGCCCATGACGCCAAGCCGATCTGGATCGATGCCCCACTCGGGCGCGCGGCTGCGTATCAGGCGAAGAGCGCGCTGCGTATCGGCAAGCTCGGTGCCTTCGACGGTATACGCAGAACCTGGCTCTCGGGCCAGACGGTATTTCAGTACGAATGTGGCTACCCCATGACGACTCAGCCAGTCTGCAACGTTATATCCTTCATGATCCATCCATAACTCGCGGTGGCCTCCGCCCGGGATAACCAATACGGCGGCACCGGTGGCTATCTTCTTTGCCGGAAGATAGGGGAGGATGGAGGGGCGATGGATGCCGGAGATAATGTGCTCACCGTCTTCACTGAGCCGGACGATCTCCGTTGCTGTCTTGCCTTCGGAGCCGGGAGCATCATGAGCCCACAGATAGACGGCCTGCAGCGTTTGGGCGCTACCTGAAACAGCGGCGCCTACAAGTACCAGGCAAATTGCCAAATACATTCGACTGATTTTCAACATGGCCGTTCTCTCCGCTCTGCATCGATGCGCTTTCCATCATGGCACTTTGCCGCGCGAATCATCAATCGGCGCCAAGGAACACCTACCTAGATTTTCACGCTATAGAGCTGGCAGAAGTGTACTCGTACAGGCCGCTTTCGTCAGCCGAGCGTAGAAAAATCCCCAGATCCTACTAAAGTAGGATGCAAGTGGCGTGCACGGTCACTAATCTCTTCGGCGTGTCCAACTTGTTGGATAAAGACTCATACGTAATAAAAGCGAATACATTTTAGAGGAACCGCCGTACTTTTGAGGATCTTTGAATTGACCATGGAGTACCGTGTTCAGAGGCCAAATCGAACTTTGGCGAAATCAGGGGTGCCGCGACGATCGGAAGTTCAGGATAACCACGTGCCTGATGAAAAGAGGTAATCTTGATGCGAGCGGATGACGGGATGTAATCAACATGCTTCAGGCGTGGTGGCTATTTCAACGGCGCAGGGATGGGGTTGGAAATTGCAGCCCTTGTCTCAAGGTGCGGATGAGTGGATGTTTGCTCGCGCTTGCGTGGCTGGCATGTGTAGCGGCAGCCGCGGCAACTCCGTTGGGGTTCACACGGAAATTGTGGCAGACCCAAGACGGTCTTCCCGAGCAGACCGTGCAGGCCTTCGCGCAAACGCCGGACCGCTATCTATGGGTTGGCACCACAGGCGGCTTGTTGCGATTCGATGGTGCACGATTCACTCTCTTCGATCACGAGAATACGCCCGCGCTCAAAGAAAATAGCGTCTTCAGCCTGCTCTCTTCGCGGGATGGCAGCTTATGGATTGGTACCGAAGGCGGCGGCCTGGTGCGGTATCGATCAGGAGAATTTCGTACCTACGGGCCGCAGCAGGGACTGAGCGATGGTTTTGTGCGAGCTCTCTACGAAGACCGCGGTGGAACCATCTGGGTGGGGACGGACAACGGATTGCTGCGGTTCGTAGGCGATGGACTGCAGCGCATCGATGGTGTTGACGGCAGACCCGCGATTGCAGTTCACGCCATTGCCGAAGATCATCTCGGCGGGTTATGGGTCGGCGGTTCGCGGTTGTTGCATCTCGATCACGGAACTGCGCATGAGTATCGCTTGGAAGGCGGCAGCAGTCAGAATCGGGTGAAGTCAATCTTGGAAACAGCCGATCACACGGTATGGGTGGGCACCGTATCGGGGCTGCACCGCTTAAGGCCCGCTGCGGCGGTATTTGAGAGAGTCAAAGAGATCAAGGCCACGGTCAGGGTGCTGCGGCAAACCTCTGACAGCACCCTGTGGATCGGCACGATTGGACAGGGCATACGTAGCATAAATGGCAAAGACTTTTCGTCCATCACGGCTCCCGAGGCTCTGCCCAGTAATACGGTATTGAACATTTTCGAGGATGACGAGCGGAATGTCTGGATCGGCACGCAGGCGGGGTTGCTGCGTTTCACGCGAACCCCGGTGAAGATTGTGCCGCTGCCGCAGTCTGCCGATTCGGATTTCGGTACCATCTATGCCGACCGCGATGGAACGCTCTGGGTGGTTTCGACGAATGTCTTTCGCATTCGCGACGGAGTAGTCAAGCCTTATAGCTTCGACGGCCTTGGGCACGTGTCGGTTCGGAATGTATTCCGTGACCGCGCGGGAGCTTTGTGGATTGGAACGGATGGAGACGGCGTTGTCCGCATGGACGGCAGACATATCTTGCAGATGACGACCCGGGAAGGCTTAGTCAACAACTTTGTTCGTGCCTTGCTACAAGGCCGCGATGGAAGCATGTGGATTGCGACTGATGAAGGCGTGAGCCACTGGAGCAACCACGGATTTACAAATTACCAGATGCGCGACGGGCTCTCTTATTTCAGCACACGCGCGCTGCTTGAAGACCACCTTGGTGATATCTGGGCCGGGACAGACCAAGGATTGAACCATATCCATGGAGGCAAGCTTTTCCACGACGGAGCGACGGATGCACTGAGTCAAGAGAAGATATGGGCCATCCATGAGGACAGTGACGGAGGACTTTGGCTTGGAACCAGAAATAACGGATTATATCGGTGGAAGCAGAATAAGTTAACGCACTACACCACGGCGCAGGGGCTGGCCAGCAATAGCATCTACCAGATACTTGAAGATCAGAAGCGAAATTTTTGGATAAGTGGTCCCAATGGCATTTCGCTTCTCAATCGAAATGAACTGGACGTTGTCGCGGAGAATCCGACGCAACAACAGAGACTTTCACTGACTCTCTATGGAATATCCGCCGAAGTGGAGACCACGCAGATTTATGGCGGCAGGCAACCCTCCGGTTGTCTCGACGCACATGGGGATGCCTGGTTCCCAAGCAATAAAGGGCCGATTCATATTGTACGGGGGGCTGTTTCTCCGTTGCCTCTGCCTCCGGTAGTCATCAACGAAGTGATGGTGGACGGGCGTAGTATCGCGGTCAATGGCCCCGTTGTGATGAGGCCGAATAGTGGGAGGCTCGAGGTTTCTTATGCGCCGATTCTTCTGCACTCGCAGGACGGCGTGAGGTTTCGATATCGCCTTGATGGATTCGACAAGGACTGGACCGATGCTACTTCGCGGAGAGTCGCCTCCTACACCAATCTGCCTCCTGGAAAATACACGTTTCATGTAGCTGCGTTCGAGGTAAATAATCCGCAGGCAATTTCCGAATCGACTCTTTCTGTTGTGCAAAGGCCTCACTTCTATCGGACATTCTGGTTTCTTGCATGCTGCGCCGTACTTATCGTTGCTATCATTCTCGCAATTTGTCGTTTTCGCCTGTGGCAGATCAAGATGAAGTTCGAAGCGGTCCTGGATGAGCGGGGCCGCCTTGCGCGAGAAATGCATGACACCGTCATTCAGGGGTGTGCCAGCGTCTCGGCACTTCTAGAAGCGCTTTCAAGCCTCGACTCTCTGGGCGACCGGCTGGCCGCAGACTTGCTGGATCATGCACGCACCCAGGCGCGCTGCACAATCGACGAGGCGCGGCAGGCAGTTTGGAATCTTCGCCAGCAAAAGCCGTCGGAGAGTATGCTGGGACCGGCATTACAGAGGATGATTGAGCAGATCGGTAAAGAATCGGGAATTCCTGTCGGCTGCGAATTGACAGGGCGGCCGTTCGCGCTCAACCAGTTTGCGACGCATGAGCTTATGATGATGACGCGTGAGGCTGTGCACAACGCGGTGATTCATGCCCAGCCGAACAAGATAGAAATCAGAGTGTGTTTTGCCAAGAACGATCTGACGCTTGAAGTTCAAGATGACGGTCTGGGTTTTGATCCAGGCACTATTCGCTCCCATGACGATCGCCATTATGGCCTAGTGGGAATGCGGGAAAGGGTTCAGGCTGTGGGCGGACGATTCAAGTTAGAAAGTGCGGCGGGGAAAGGGACCAGGTTGCAGATCAAGATTCCGCGGAAAGTCTCGGCCGCGCAGACTGCAATGTTGAGTGCATGATGATGGAGAACCAAGAAAAGATCAAAGTGCTTGTCGTAGACGACCATCCGATCATGCGTGTCGGGATCTCGGCGATCATCAATGCACGTCCAGACATGGTTACAGTGGCTCAGGCAGGGACCGGCGAAGAAGCTATTAAACTGTTCGAGCAGTACCGGCCCGATATTACCCTTATGGATCTACGCCTGCCGGGTATGAGTGGCGTGGATGCCATCCGGGCCATTCGTACGCGTTATCCACCAGCCTGCTTCGTCGTGTTGACAACCTATGAGGGGGATGAGGATATCTACCAGGCGTTGGAGGCGGGTGCCAGCGGATACATCATCAAGGGTATGCCTCACGACGCCTTGATCGATGCGCTCCGACGAGTTCACTCTGGCGGACGTTTTCTGCCAACCCTCGTATCGCGTGCATTGGCATCGCGAACTCCGGACGCCGATCTCAGTTCGCGCGAAAGAGAGGTGTTGCGCTTGCTTGCCAAAGGCGAAAGCAACAAGGGGATTGCGGCACATCTGGGGATTACAGAGGCGACTGTGAAGTGCCACGTGAGCGTGATTCTCATGCGGTTGCAGGTAGCTGACCGCACCCAAGCCGTGGTTGCCGCATTGCAGCGTGGTTTGGTCCATCTGTAGCTGGTTATGCGGATGGACTGAGTATCTTGATCGCCGCCTTTTCGATTTAGCCAGCCGGCTGAAGAAAGCTTTAGTGACTCCGACTTTCGTTGGATCTATCGGTTGACCCCTGCGCGTAGACTGACGCATTGGTGAAGCTTCCATGAATGTCCGGAGGGCTGCGGAAATGCTGGTCGGCCGAATTACGAAACAAAAGAATATGCGTCGTTATCGCGACATCCTGTTTTCTCAAACGACGCATGTCACGTCTCAAGTATGCCTCGCAACGGTTATCTTCAGGGCAATGCGAGTTGCCTCGATTGCGGTTCTCACCTTAGTCACAATCATCACCTGCTGTGAGGCCCAGGAAGCGAAAACATCTGCGGATGATCTCAATCATTTTACATTCGATGCTAGCCAGCCCGTCGAGGCGCCCGAGAATGGCTATCTTTATTTGGGCGGCAGGTCGACGAATGGCCATGAATTAGTCATCAATAATCGATATCTTCTGCTGGACGGAAAGCCATGGCTGCCCGTCATGGGCGAGTTTCACTTTTCCCGTTATCCCGAGAGCGCTTGGGAAACCGAGATTTCGAAGATGAAGGCAGGCGGTATACAGATAGTCGCGACCTATGTTTTCTGGATTCACCACGAAGAAATCGAAGGTCAGTTTGACTGGTCGGGCCAGCGCGATCTGCGACGATTCGTGCAACTTTGCGCCAGACATGGCATGTATGTCTACCTGCGCATCGGCCCCTGGAATCACGGGGAAGTGCGCAATGGCGGTTTTCCGGATTGGCTGGCTATCAAGACGAAGTTACTTCGCCAGAATGATCCTGTGTACCTTCGTTATGTAGACCGCTTTTACGGAGAGATCGGCAAGCAACTCCAGGGTGAGCTGTGGGGAGATGGCGGCCCGATCGTGGGCGTTCAGCTTGAAAATGAATATGGAGAAACGGGTCCAGAAGCGGGCGCTGCGCATATTGCGAAGCTCAAAGAATTAGCACTGCACAACGGTATTCAAGTGCCACTCTACTCGGTGACGGGATGGCCCAACCAGGATTTTCCTCCCCGGGAAGTTGTGCCGATGCTAGGCGGATATCCCGATGGATTCTGGGATGGGTCGCTGAAAGACCAGCCTCCCAGCTATGTATATATGTTTAACTATCGCCGAGCAACCGGAGATATGGGAGCAATTGCGGGTACTGCGGTGATGGGCAACATTAATATGCAGCACTATCCTTATTTCGAGGCTGAAGCGGGCGGAGGCATGGAAACTTCATATCATCGGCGCCCTTTGATCGATGCGGATGACGTGGCCGACTTATCCCTTATCGGTATAGGTTCGGGCGTGAATCTTTATGGCTATTACATGTTTCACGGCGGAGCGAATCCTGCTGGAAAGTTGACGACCTTGCAGGAATCACAAGCGACCGGATATCCCAATGACTTGCCGGTTCGATCCTATGACTTTCAAGCGCCGTTGGGAGAATTCGGCCAAATGCGGGAATCGTTTCGAAAGCTCAAAAAGATGCATCTCTTTCTGAATGCTTTCGGCGTTGATCTCGCACCCATGGTCGTGTTACCTCCAAACAAGATTCCGGAAAATGCGGCAGATGCCAGTGTGCCGCGCCTCTCAGTACGCGCTAAGGATGGCCGCGGATTCCTCTTCGTGAGTAACTACTCGCGCAAACTGGAGATGCCGGAGAGACATGGCTTTCAGGTTTCAATCCGTACGCGCGACGGCGTTATCATGATGCCGCAACAACCTGTTGCTGTGCCTCCCAATGCCTATTTTATTTGGCCTTTTAATCTTGCTATTGGTACTGCAACTCTGCGCTGTAGCACGGCGCAACTCGTCACGAAGCTGGAAGAGCGAGGGCAAACTACCTACGTGTTCTTTGCGGTGCCGGGTATTACTCCCGAATTTCTCTTCGACGCGAAGGATACGGAAGATGTTCGCTCCATGCATGGAAGCGTAAAAAATATCGGCGGCAAAATCTACGTACGTGACCTCAAGCCAGGCAGAGATGCAATATTCGATGTTATAGGCCGTGATCATCGTAGTAACCGAGTGTTACTACTCACAGAAGGTGAGGCGGAAGGACTATGGAAAGTGAACCTCCACGGAAAAGAGCATCTGCTACTCTCCAGGGCGAATATCTATAACGACGGAGAGCAACTGGATATGCGTTCTACCGACCGGGAAGCAATGCGGTTCTCGATCTATCCCGCAACAGACGCAACCTTGTTGGGGAAAGATGATCTCCATCTTGCCGCAAAACAAGATGGCATCTGGAAGCTATATTCACTGGAATTTTCGGCAGCTCCTATTCAGTACACATGGAAGAAAGTGCACGATGCGGGCCCAACCTCTCCTATGAAAATTGGTACACGCTTCAGTTGGCGTCAGCAAGGAGTCGCGGAGGCTCCGCAGGACGGCGCGTTTAACGATGCAGCACAATGGGAGTTGAACATGCCAAGCCAATCCCTTGCGGGGATTAGTGAACTCTATTTGCGCTTGGACTATGTTGGCGATGTTGGCCGCGCCTATGTCGCGGATGAGTTAATTGACGATAACTTCTATAATGGCGCCGAATGGGAGATCGGTCTGAGACGCTTTTTGCCACGAGGCGCCGCAATGTTAGTTCAAGTAAGGGTTCTTCCCCTGAAGGGGGGCTCTCCTATTTATCTGGATCAAAGAGCATGGGCACGAATCCCACGTGACAAAGCGATTGCGCACATCGAGAGTGCAACAGTGGTTCCTGAGTATGAGGCAGCCTTCACTTTTAAATCTAAGCAGTAGCACTAGGAATGGTGATGGCTGGATGAATTGACCATCCAGCCATCATGAAGCCAACGAGCATTGACTTTAGCTTTTCCGATTTACCGCTTATGGAGAGGGCGTTGCCAATATTATGTTCTTTCTGCGGCCTTAGTCTCGATTGTCAAACTATCGGAGCGAAGCGCTGTAGACGTGGCGGTTATTGTGATCTTACCGGACTTTGAAGTTGTTTGAACGATGGCAAGGCACAATCCATTGAAAGCTTTGCGGCGATTGATTTTGTAAGCATCGTGACTTGCCGGATCTCCATTATCGACACCAATTAGCTTACCTTCGCCTTGAATCTCAAACACTACCTCGTTGTCTGCAACTGGAACCATCCGATTCTGGCTGTCTCGGATCTCGACCATGATGTGCGCTACATCGCGGCGATCGGCGATAAGAGTTTTTCGATCGACGGAAAGAGAGAGAGCCGCCGGGTCTCCGGTTGTCGAGATTTCGATTGTATTGGCAATTTTGCCATCTTTGTTCCCGATAGCTTTGAGTGTTCCGGCCTGGTATGGAACGTCCCATGATAGATGCAGATCGGAGGTTGTTCTCAGTGCCTGCGCACGCGGCGGAAAATTTCCATAGGTTCCTTCCATTCCCGAGCGCGGAAACTCGTATCCCTTGACTCCGAGTGACTTGCCATTCAAGAAAAGTTCTACGGTATCGCAGTTGGTATAGCAAGTTATGGGGATAATCTGCCCTTCCTTGCCTTTCCAATTCCAATGTGGAAATAGGTGAAGCATGGGCGCCTGTGTCCATTGGCTCTGATAGAAATAGAAGCCATCTTTTTTGAAGCCACAGGTGTCGATTACTCCCGCGAAAGAACTTTTCATGGGCCAGGAGGATTCACCAAGATAGTCGATGCCTGTCCACATGAAATCGCCGGCAACATAGTCATAGGTGCGGACGAACTGCCACTGTTGCTCGACGTTGATGTCGATATTTCCTTCGAACAGAAATCGCCGGCGACTGGCGGGCCCTTCGTCCGGGAACAAGCTTCGATAGTCGCCGCGAATGGTTCCCATGCCACTGCTTTCGGTTCCAATAAAACGCCGCTGCGGGAATGCTTCGCGGTCAATGCTGTAATACTTCTGTGCACGATCGTGCCAGCGATCCACATAGTTATATCCAACAATGTCAAGTAATGCCAAGAATTCAGGTTTCGCGGTGTTTGAGGATGGATCGGAGGCAATTCGGTCGCATCCGGCCGTTACAGGTCGTGTCGGATCTTCCGCGTGAAATACGTCGAGCAGTTTGCGCAAGGTTTCTGTTCCGTTCGGGGCGGACTGGTCGCCAATTTCATTGCCTGCGCTCCATAGCACAATGGAAGGATGGTTCCGGTCGCGATGAAGAAAATCGGTCAGATCGCGCTTGTACCACTCGTCGAAATAAAGACTGTAGCCATTATGGATCTGGTTCTTTGATATCTTCCATTCATCGAACGCCTCAGCCATCACGAGAAATCCCATTCGGTCACACATATCGAGGAACTCCGCGGCGTAGGGATTATGGCTGGTTCGTATTGCATTACACCCCATTTCGCGCAGAACTTCGAACCGTCGTTCCCATACGCGCTCGGGAACGGCTGCTCCCACGCTGCCAGCTTCATGATGAATGCATACTCCGTTCAGCTTGATATGCTCTCCATTGAGCACGAAACCCCGGTTGGCGTCAAAAACGGCCTCGCGTATTCCGATCGGAGTAACGTATTCATCAACAATGTGCTCCGATCTGCGCACTGTGCTTCGAACTGTATAAAGATAAGGACTAGCTGGTGACCAGAGGTGAGGGCTGTCGATCACGATCTGTTGCACGAACTCGCACTTGTCATTCGCCGATATTTCCTGAGCTGTCTGTTTGGTTTGGACTATCTTGTCGTCTTTGTCCACAATCGCCGTTATTAGTGAGCATTGAGCGCTTATTTTGAGGTTATTGGCGACTGTGGTCTTGACTTCAATGGTTGCGGATTCTTTCGAGATGCGCGGAAAAGTGACGAACGTCCCCCAATAGGCAATGTGCAGGGGATTGGTGGCAAGGAGCCAAGTGTGTCTATAAATTCCAGAACCCGAATACCATCGGCAATTTGTCTGCTTCGAGTTATCGACGCGCACTGCAAGCACGTTGTCTTTGTCGAAGTCGAGATAGGGCGTCAACTCATAGGCGAACGGAATGTAGCCATAAGGGCGCAGGCCCAGATAATGGCCGTTGATCCAGACCTCACTGTTTTGATAGACGCCGTCGAACTCGAGCACAACGGCCCTATCGCGATAAGATTGGGGCAGGCGAAATCTCTTTCTATACCAACCCAGGCCAGTTGGTAGATAAGCGCCGGGCCCACTCGACGGTTCCCACTCCCCGAACGCTCCTTCAATACTCCAGTCGTGAGGCAAGTCAAGCTCACGCCAGTGGGCATCGGAGAATTCCGGCCTGTGTGCCCCGGGTATATCGCCCTTCAGAAACTTCCATCCGAAGTCGAAGCTATCTCGGGTTCTCGTCGCAGGGCTGCTCGATGAGAGGAGTGTCTGAGCATGGCCAAGATAAGATGACGCCGACACGAGTACTACGCCTGCAGTGGCTTGTGTCAATAATTCGCGCCTGGTAAGCAGTGAACTTGAATCTTGTTTCTCTTGAAGCATCTGAATGACTCCCGACAGTTAGAGTTTGGTCCAAGATCCACTGTGATCAGAATGATGATATGCGGGATGTCCGGACCCTGGCCTACTCGTGCGCAGAATAGCCATTTGAGTACTCATGCATTGCAGCACACTGTGCCTCCATGTGGAATCCGACTTTTGTCTGATTCATGTGGCTACGTCGAGAGAATATAGTTGCAGCGTCATGAGGAAGACTCTTTTGTCCTTGTGCGAGAAGATGTGCGCGGAGGTATGAGTTTGGCTCGCCGACAGAAAGATAAACGGTTGCGGCCTTGGCCGACCGTCATTGTGTTCGCTCTCTCGATTGCTGCTTTTGCTCCTTCGCTTTACGCACAGTCGACCGAAGGGTTAGTTCCCTTTGTGCTGGATCACCGGCGCGCCATGCAGACTCACTCGCCGGTCGATGTCTCGTTCCTTCTGGATGCCCCGGCAGGCAAGCACGGATTTATCAAGGTAGCAGATGGGCATCTAGCTACGGGTGACGGCCAGCGTATCCGGTTCTGGGGCGTGAACATTACCGATTGGAGCAAGGGGTCGCGGCAGGTTCCATCCAAGGCCGATGCACCGCTGTGGGCGGCGACGCTGGCGCGTTTTGGCGTGAACTGTGTCCGCTTCCAATTCCTCGATCTTGAGGCGCCACGCGGACTGATCGAGAGTGCTCGGCAAGATACGCGCAGCTTAGACGCAGAGCAATTCGACAGAGAGGATTTCTTCATTGCCGAACTTGAGAAGCGCGGCATTTACATTGACTTTAATCTACTGGTCGGGCGCCCTTTCAAAGCCGGCGATGGTGTGCAGGACGCAAATCTATTGCGAGAAGGAGCTAAAGGCCTCTCGCTCTTTGATCGCCGCATGATCGAATTGCAGAAGGAATATGCGCAGCAATTGCTGTCTCACCGAAATCCTTATACGGCCCACAGATATACTGAGGATCCGGCCGTGGCCATTGTGGAAATTAACAACGAGAATGCGCTCAATATCGGGTTCCACGCCCCATCGCCGTTTTACAAGCAGGAACTCACTGAACTGTATAACAAGTGGCTCTCGATGCATCGTACACCGAGTCAGATTGCCGAATTGCGCAGCATTGCTAGTGCGAAGGAGAGCGGTGCTTCGGTGCCGCTGATGGAAGGGAGAGGAGAGACGGCGACGGCGCCGCCAGAACGTTTTTATGCGGAAGCTGAATTCTATAACGACACACAGCACGATTACTTTGCAGACATAGAAGGCTATTTGAAGCACACGCTCGGATCGCGTTCCCTGGTGATTGCGACTGCGGACCACAGCCACTCAGCCAGCGGCTATCCTATTCTGTTAGCAACTTCGTCGTCGGATGTGATCGACGGGCACACCTATTGGCAGCATCCGGAAATGTATGTGCGCAAGTCGCCGATGGTGAACGATCCTTTCAACTCCACGGTGGTAGAGCTTTCCCGTTCCGCTATCGCCGGAAAGCCTTATACGGTCAGTGAGGTTAATAATCCTTTCCCTAATGACTTTGACGGCGAGGGGATTCCGATTCTTGCCGCCTACGGAGCACTGCAGGATTGGGACGCCATCATGTGGTATACCTTTGAGCCCAAATCCGATCTTGCATGGAAGTCTTATGTCGGAGACGCCTTTGATATGTCACTCGATCCGGTCAAGATGCCGGAGCTTGCCGCTGCGGCACTGATGTTTCTCCGTGGCGACGTTGCCAAGGCAAAGAGTGTTGCAGAGCGCTCTTACACGGAGAAGCAGGTATTCGACAGCATGTTGATTCCGCCGACCGAGCGGCCCTACTACACGCCGGGATTTCCGCCCGATCTTCCGCTTGAGCACGAGGTGCGAATTTCGTCTTTCCCCGGTCCTGCTACGGAGGCTTTTTCTGCAACTTCTATTTCAGAGCCTATCGTTTCTGACACGCGGCAACTCGCTTGGTATCATTCTCCGCAGAGAGTGGGCCTCGTCACGATCGACGCTCCACGGACGCAAGCGATGGTCGGCTTTGTTCGCTCGAATGGTAAGTCGGTGACAAACTTTACGGCAGAAGTGGAGAATTCCTTTTGCTCAATCATATTAAGTTCTCTCGATCAAAAGCCCATTGCCCAAGCCTCCAAACTGCTGCTGGTGGCGGCTGGACGAGTTGAAAACACCAATCAGCGGTGGAATACGGCAGGCACCGATGTGACGAATTGGGGAGAATCCCCGACCCTGATCGAACAGGTAAAGGGAACTCTCGTGTTGCACGGACTTGACAGCGCACGGGCTGTTCGCCTGCAGCCAATTGACGGCGCGGGGCAGCCTCTTGGTTTTGCGATCAAGGCGAAGAGTATGGCCAATGATTGGCAACTCCCCTTGGGCGACGTTACGACTACCTGGTACGAGGTTGAGGTCGACAGATAGCAGGTAGCTGTAAGAAAATCTTACGTTGAATGGAACGAACCGCATGTGCGCCTGAAGGCTAAGCATTTGCATCCTGGATTACAGGTGAAGGCTTCTTATTTTGACTACAGTGTCTGAGAAAAGCATGTAGTATTTGTGCGGATGCACTTGCAGTTCGCCGGGTGTCCTGAATGTTTACAAAGTTCATCGGAGAAATGAAGTCTTTATGCCGCGCTCACTAATCTTGCTTTTTGCGTTCGTCTTGCCCTGTGCCGCTTATTGCCAGCAGGTGAAAGGAACTAGACCTGCCATTACGGGCATCTCGCATATGACTCTTTATGCAGATGACTTGGCCAAATCGCAGCAATTTTATCATTCCATTCTGGGATGGGAACAAGTACCGGCAGAAAGTACGCAGTCCGGCGTTCGCTTCTATGCCAATCATCTGCAGTATATCGAGTTACTATCGCCGCCAAGCAAGAATCTAGTCAATCGCCTTTATAATATAGGCTTTTCTACAAGCGACGCAGAGTCTCTTCGCCGATTTCTCGCTGCGAATGGAGTTACCATTCCTGACGCAATTACTGTTAAGCCGGATGGAATCCGGTTCTTTCAAGTAGATGACCCAGAAGGAAACAGGATTCAGTTCATTCAGGAAGATGGGCATGGGCCGAAGGCTCCGCTTGATGCTTCGACACAGCTAAGTTCACATATCATTCACGTGGGGTTTGTCATTCGGGACCGCGCGAAAGCCGATCATTTCTATCAAGATATTCTCGGATTTCATTTGTATTGGCAGGGCGGCATGAATGCAAGCCATATCGACTGGGTCATGATGCAGGTTCCTAATGGAACCGACTGGCTGGAATATATGCTCTATCTGCCGGCCGCTCCCTCCCGCGAGCAATTGGGGAGCGCGAATCACTTTGCGCCGGGCGTGGTGAGCATTGCGGAACTGGAGAAGCAATTGAGGCTGAAGGGATGGGCTCCTTCTGCGCAAGGACCATCCCCTCTGCTTGGAGTAGATGGCAAGTGGCAGCTTAGCCTCCGCGATCCAGACGGAACCAGGGCAGAGATCATGGAATTTCAGCCGGCGAAAGAGCCGTGCTGCACGCCTTATAGCGGACCTCAGCCTGGGCCATCGACAAACTGGTAAAGATGATCGCTCTGAAAACCGACAGGCATGTGAGGGTACCGCGCCGCCGATGGCGAATCGCCTGGCTGCTGGGATTCGGCGTTCTTGTCAACTACTTCGACAGAGTGAACCTATCGGTCTCGCACGCGTCCTTATATGCCGCCTTTGGAATGTCGGACATCACCTTCGGCTATCTTTCAGGTGCCTATAACTGGACCTATGCTTTATGCCAGTTGCCAGTCGGCGTCCTGCTTGATAAGTTCGGTGTTCGCCGCATAGGGCGAGTTAGTTCGTTTTTGTGGAGCATTGCCTCGTTCGGCGCTGCAGTTTCTACGGGGCTAAATGGCTTATTTGCGGCCAGGCTACTGCTTGGAGTGGGAGAAGCACCGACCTTCCCCGCAAATGCGAAAGCGGTGGGTAGCTGGTTTGTCTCAAAGGAGCGCAGTCTTGCTACTGCGATATTCGACGCCGCGGCAAAATTCGCGTCGGGAATTGGTGTGCCAATTATCGGCATTATCCTACTCAAGGCAGGCTGGCGCTGGAGCTTTGCCATCACTGGAGTCATTAGTCTTTTGTACTTTATCCTTTTCTGGCACACCTATCGAGATCCTGATGAAGATCTTAAGTTGACCGAATGCGAGCGGCGATATATCGCCGAAAAAACCAGTCCCGCTGAGACGGCGGATATTCAATCGCCCGTAAGGACTTCGCTGGGGAACCTTCTAAGACAACGTAAGGTATTAGGCCTTGCTCTGGGGTTCGGCGCATATAACTACGTGTTCTATCTACTCCTCACATGGCTGCCCAGTTACTTGTCCTTTGCTCTGCATATCGATCTGCTTCATTCATTTTTATACACCAGTGCGCCATGGCTCTTTGCGACCGCCACCGATGTTGTAATTGGCGGTTGGCTGGTAGACACGTTGATTCGACGGGGTTGGAATGCAAACCGCGTCAGGAAGGTCATCCTCATAGGTGGAACTGCTTGTGGACTTGGCATTTTGGGAGCTGCCAATGCGCATAGTGCCTCGCGTGCGTTGATCTGGATTAGCATCTCCATTGGTGGACTGGCCGCGGCTTCACCAGTCGGATGGTCGATTCCCTCTCTCATTGCGAGCAGGGAGAATGTGGGCAAGGTTGGCGGCATCATCAATTTCTCAAACCAGATATCGGGGATTGCGGCGCCCGTTATTACTGGATATTTAGTAACGGCCCATCGATCCTTTGCGTGGGCTTTCGGTGTATCGGCGATCTATCTGGTCATTGGGATCGTTGGGTATATATGCCTGCTGGGGAAGATCGAGAGGATGGCTGAATGCTGAGGTTTGGTATATGCTTCGATGTGCACGGAAGGTGAATGAGCGGCTCATTTTCAGCTTGCCGAGAGTCGTTAACAAAAGGGAAGCGAGAAAATCGAATGGAGTACAACCTAAATAAAGCACAATTAATTGCCCTAGATTGGGGAACCTCATCGCTCAGGGCGTATCTTCTTGGAACCTCCGGAAGCATTCTTGAGGAACGATCACTCGAACTAGGCATTATGCATGTGCAAAGGGCATCGGAAGAAACCGGTGTGGGGCTGCGCGCGGCGTTTGAGGCTGCATTCGAACAGGCTTGTGGAGACTGGAAAGCGGGAGCGCCGTTGCTGCCTATTCTTGCTTCGGGCATGATCGGGAGTGCACAGGGATGGTGCGAAGCACCCTATCTTGAGGTTCCATTCGATATCGGCAGTTTAGGAGGCCATCTCACGCAAGTACCGAATGCTTATGGGCGCGCAATCTATATTGTGCCCGGACTCATTCGACGCACCGGATTAGTGAATGTGATGCGTGGCGAGGAAACTGAAATTGCCGGCGCGCTTGCTATGAGAGACTCCGCAGCCTTCACAGGGAGAGTTCTGATTGGGATGCCCGGCACGCACTCGAAATGGGCCTACGTAAGTGGCCGTACTGTCGAGGACTTCGAGACATTTATGACCGGGGAGGTCTATGCTGCACTCCGCACTCACACGGTTCTTGGCCTCACGATGAAATATAGTGTGGGTTCCGGCCGTATGGGCGAGGCATTTGATCGCGGGGTAAAGATTGCACTGAGTGAAGCAGGTTCTCTGGGCGTATTGTCAAATATCTTTAGCGTCCGCACCCTGGGACTCATAGGGAATCTTGATCCAGAAGAACAGCCGGATTTTCTCTCTGGAATTTTGATCGGACACGAGATTCGTGCACTCGCAAGTCTTCACTCTCATTTTCACATTTCGCCGAAGCAGACAGACGATTCTATCGTATTAGTTGGGGATTCGGCACTATGTGCCCGCTATCGGCGCGCGCTCGAATTGAATGACAAGGATGGCGTCACAACGATCGTGCAGGCTGCCGCGCGTGGTTTGTGGCAAGTGGCCACGCAGGCTGGTCTCATTTCACCCTTAACGATCGCGGACGATATGATTGCGAGAGAGCCATATCATGTTAAATGAAGCGTTGCGGCATTGCGGACTTATTGCTATCCTGCGGGGGATTGAACCGAAGCAGGCACAGCCGATCGCCGATGGATTATACCGCGCTGGCTTTCGGGTCATCGAGGTCCCTCTCAACTCTCCAGAGCCGATCGAGAGTATCAATCTCATCCGGCAGAAGCTTCCAGCCGACTGCGTGGTAGGTGCCGGAACAGTCTATCTTCCTGCGCAGGTCGATGCGGTTCGGGCCGTGGGAGGCTCGCTGATCGTGATGCCTCATGGAGATGTCAAAGTAATTGATGCTGCCAAGGCCGCGGGCCTCGACGTACTGCCCGGCGTGGCTACAGCGACGGAAGCGTTTGCCGCGTTTGCGGCGGGAGCAAACTTCTTGAAGATCTTTCCGGCGGATCTACTTGGGCCAGCGACTCTGAGGGCATGGTTGTCTGTTTTGCCGCGTTCGGTTGGACTTATTCCGGTAGGCGGAATTTCGCCGGAGAATATCGATGGTTTTGTCCGTGCCGGAGCGGTCGGGTTTGGTGTAGGATCTGCACTTTATAAGCCGGGCATGAGCGTCGAAGAAGTTGCACAGCGTGCACAGGCATTGGTACGGGCATGGTGCTTGGCCACAGCGCAATAAGGAACTGAGAGAGAAACATAATCGATGAAAATCACACAGCTTTCAACCTTCGCAGTTCCGCCTCGGTGGCTATTTCTCAAGATTGAAACCGATGAAGGCATCTCCGGTTGGGGTGAGCCAGTTCTCGAAGGACGGGCGCAGAGTGTTGCTGCCATGGTCGATGAGTTATCCGATTATCTTATCGGCAAAGACCCTCGCAACATCGAAGATTTGTGGACAGTGATGTATCGTGGCGGGTTTTATCGCGGCGGTGGCACTCACATGAGTGCGATTGCAGGGATCGACCAGGCACTGTGGGATATCAAAGGAAAAGCTCTTTCTGTTCCAGTGAGTGAGCTACTCGGCGGTCCAGTACGGGATAAGATTCGCGTTTACTCGTGGATTGGCGGGGATAGACCGGCGGACACAGCAGAAGCGGCTCGGAGCGCGGTGGGTGCTGGGTTTACCGCAGTCAAGATGAACGCCACCGAAGAATTGCAGTATGTGGATACGCACGCCAAGGTTGATGGTGTGCTTGCCAATGTGGCTGCTGTTCGCGGCGTGTTAGGACCGGACAGAGGCATAGGGATCGATTTCCATGGCAGAGTACACAAGGCAATGGCAAAAGTTTTGGTGAAAGAGCTTGAGCCGTTCAAATTGATGTTTATCGAAGAACCGGTACTGAGCGAGAATGCTGAGGCACTGAGGGAGATCGCCGCACTTTGCAGCGCTCCTATTGCATTGGGAGAGAGATTGTATTCTCGCTGGGATTTCAAGCGTATTCTCAGCGAGGGCTTCGTGGACATTATCCAGCCAGATGCATCGCACGCCGGAGGTATTACGGAAGTACGGAAGATTGCTACCATGGCAGAGGCATACGATGTTGCATTGGCGTTGCATTGTCCTCTCGGCCCGATTGCGCTCGCTGCCTGCCTGCAATTAGATGCAGTATGTTACAACGCATTTATTCAAGAGCAGAGTCTTGGAATCCACTATAACCGGGAAAACGATTTACTCGATTATGTGAAGGATCGCGGTGTTTTTTTGTATCAAGATGGCTATGTGACGATTCCTCGCGGTCCCGGGTTGGGGATTGAGGTGAACGAAGAGTATGTGCGAGAGCGTGCTGCAGTGGGTCATCGCTGGCGCAATCCCGTTTGGCGGCACAAGGATGGCAGTGTGGCTGAATGGTAATGCCGATGGGCCTGTGCCAGCGAAAATGATTACAAGATAGGCCGTTCCGACTGGAACGACCGTAATATCGTGCCTCCGAGTCGCCCTGTAACCCAGTGTTCAACTTGCGGGGGCATTTCCTCTGCGCAGAGGCGTGAAGAAGACTAGGATGGAGTTGCTGAGACCATTCAATCTTGAGTCCAGGAACTGCATGAGTGCCGCCCATTGCGGTGCAGTCCACTCGCAGATAGAAGAATCGGTCTAGCTGGGGTGGAGATTTGCATGATTCCATTATTCGGCCGAAGCCAGTGCGCCCGCAGGGTCGTGGCCGCCGAGGACTTCTTCTCTTTTTCATTGTGATTGCCGTTGTCGTGATTGGAAGCCGAACAGCCCTGTCTTATTGGGTTGATTTGCTTTGGTTTCAATCGGTCGGCTACAGCGACGTGTTTTGGAGAGCCCGGGGCCTGCAGTGGGGCATCTTTGTGGTCTTTGCAGTGGCGACGTTTGCCATTTTATATGGCGCGTTTTCTGGCCTCAAGTGGTCTCACGCCGGAGAGTTGCCCAGCAATCATACGATCTTCGTTGCGGGACGGTCGGTGAATCTACCCATTGAGCCTGTTCTGCGCGCAGCGGCGGCAGGCGTTTCGTTGGTTGTTGCGGTCGGTGCAGGCGCAGCGATGTCATCGGATTGGCCGGCGCTAGCCCTTCTTTGGTATGCGCCGCGTTCTACAGGAAATGTCGTCGATCCAATTTTTGACCGGCCGCTGAATTTCTATCTCTTCACTTTGCCGGCGTGGCATTTGATTATCGGCTGGTTGCTTATGCTGGCCATCTTATTATGCATCCTCGCTGTTTTGTTCATCGCCGTTACAGGTGGATCGCGTGCATTAACCGGTGAGGGAAACGATGGTACGCGGCTGCAGTGGCGTGGGCTCTCTATCTCTGTCGCATTTCTCTTGCTAGTTACGGCGGCGAATGTATATGTCGGTCGATTTGACCATTTGCTCGATCATCATACGATCTTTGACGGCGTCACTTACACCGATGCTCACGTAACGATTACGGGCTTGCTTCTGGTATCAGCGGCACTTGTGCTGGGAGCAGTAATCGCTGCGATCAATGCGATGCGCAGGTCCGGCGGCTTCTTACTCCTGGCATCGATCATTCCGGCAGTGGTTTGTTATGCCGGACTGGGTTTGGTGGGCTGGTATGTAAGCAGCTTCTTGGTCAAACCCAACGAACTGGTTCGAGAGCAACCTTATATTGCTCGGAACATCGAGTTCACCCGGCGAGCTTATGGACTCGATCGTTTTCAGCGACACGAGTTTCCTGCGGAGACGACGGTGGAGGCGACCGATCCGGCTAATAATCAGCCTACGCTGCAGAATATTCGATTGTGGGATTGGCAGGCGCTGCAAGATACATTACGTCAAATTCAGGAGATCCGCACTTACTACGATTTCCCTGATATTGATATCGACCGTTATGAAATCGACGGATCGATGCGGCAGGTGATGCTTGCTGCACGCGAATTGAATGTAGACAAACTTCCGGAAAGCAGTCGCAATTGGATCAATGAAAAATTGATTTATACCCATGGCTACGGTGTCACCATGAATCCGGTGAACGGATTCACTGCAGAAGGATTGCCCACGCTGATGTTAAGCAATATGCCGGTCCAGAGCACAGTACATGGGCTTAACGTGACGCGGCCGGAGATTTATTTTGGAGAACTGACCAATACCGATGTCTATGTGAAGACGCGGCAGCAGGAGTTCAACTATCCGCAAGGCCAGACCAACAGCGTTACTTCGTACGAGGGCAACGGCGGTGTTCCAGTGGGCGGGTTCCTGCGCCGTATCCTGCTGGCGTTCGATCGGGGCGACCTGGGGAAACTGCCTTTCAGCGATGACGTGAATGCACAAAGCCGACTATTGATGCGGCGCAATGTGCGGGAACGCGTAGCTACCCTGGCGCCGTTTCTCAGCTTCGATCAGGACCCTTACCTGGTGGTGGGCGAGGATGGCCGCCTGTCGTGGGTCATGGATGCTTTCACTGTGTCGGACAATTATCCTTATTCGACACATTACACGCTCAATAATCACTCCGTGAACTACATGCGGAATAGCGTGAAGGCCGTCGTGGACGCATATGATGGAACGACGACGTTTTATGTATTCGACAACGAAGACCCGATTCTAGGAGCTTATCGCAGCATCTTTCCGAGCTTGTTTAAAGACGCTGCGGCAATGCCAGCTTCGCTGCGCAAGCATGTGCGCTATCCGGAGTTACTGCTCAAGTTACAGGCAGAGGTATACGGCCTCTATCACATGACTAACCCCGGCGTGTTCTATAACCGCGAGGATTTATGGACGGTTGCCACCGAGGTCGGGATGAGCGAGGGGGGACAGCAGGCGACTCAGGCCATGGAACCTAACTTTGTATTGATGAAGCTGCCAGGCGAAGCGAGCGTTGAGTATGTCGAGATTCTTCCGTTCACGCCTGCCAATCGAAATAACCTGATCGGATGGATTGCCGGACGTAGCGATGGGGAACACTATGGAACATCGGCGGTGTATGACTTTCCTAAGACCAAGCTCGTCGATGGGCCTCTGCAGATTGAGGCGCGCATCGATCAGAATGCGCAGCTTTCGGGTCAATTGACGCTGTGGAATCAACAAGGCTCTCATGTACGGCGCGGAGCGTTGCTGGTTATTCCTTCGGGGCGTGCGCTCTTGTATGCGGAGCCAATTTACTTGCAGGCGGAACGCAGCCCGATGCCCGAATTGCGTCTGGTTGTGCTCGCCTTGCAGGATCGGCTTGCGTATGGACCTACATTCGAGGCCGCACTGTCGTCCCTATTTGGTGGCACGGAGTCATCTCTAAGCAACTCGGAATCGACGCAAGCAACGCCTTCTCCTGCTGGGATGCCTCAACATTCTACCGATATCCATGCGCTGATCGGAGAGGCCGCCCGAGACTTCGATGACTACCAGCATCTGACGGCCACGGGCAAACTTGGAGAGGCTGGACAGAAATTAGATCAACTGAAGCGCGTGATCGATCAATTGAATGCGCATCAGAAAGAATGACACAAAAGCGGTGGCGATAAACTATCAGTCTTAACGATCCGCCAAGTAGATGACCTGGTGGATCGTTGAGATGTCTTAATAGGCGCTCGCAGGGAAACCTAGTGCTCGCGTGTAAAAAGTTGCGAACCAAACGCGAGTGTAGACTTTGCACAGCAATTGGAAAGCACTGCGCGTTTCCCACTCAAAAAGCGGATTTATTTGCACCTTACCAGTAGGTGAATTCTAGAACGGTATGTCGTCGTCCGAGATTTCGGCGGACTGGGCATAGGTGTCCTGGGTGGCTGGCGGGCGCTGGTCGAAGCTGGCAGTCGAACTCGAAGAACTCGCTGCTCTGCTGCTGTAGCCGCCGGAACTGCCTTCGTCGCGGCCGGAAAGCAACGAGAGATCGTTGACGATGATCTCAGTGCGGTACTTCTTCTGGCCGGACTCCTTGTCGTCCCAACTGCGGGTTTGGATCTTGCCCTCGACGTAGAGCTTCGAACCCTTTTTCACATAATCGCGGATAATTTCGGCGGTCCGAGTAAAGGCGACGAGATTGTGCCATTCGGTTCGGTCCTGCCAGTTGCCTTGCGCATCCTTCTGGCGGTCACTCGTGGCCAGGGTAAAGTTGGCCACCATGGTGCCACCGGCGGTGGAACGGATTTCCGGGTCTTTGCCTACATTGCCGAGCAGGATGACTTTGTTAACGCTTTTGGCCATTTTTTTAAACTCCAGTAAGGGGAAAGAATAGCAGACGCGCCAACGACAGCGCTGTTGATATCACAGGTCCAAACCCGGGAAAGCACACCCAGTCCGTCTTGAGCCGGAGCGGGGCTATAGCGAATTTCACAGTTGCTGACGGGCGAGAGAGCGGTTGCGGAGCCATTTGGCCACCCCGAGGGTGAGCAGCAATCCGCCAAAAGGCAGGCACATGAGCGCCACGATCAGTGCGAACCAGCCGCCATTGGTGCTGGCTCCGGTGGGCGAAAAACCGCCGAGCAGCGTGAGGAGCAGCAAAGCGGCCAGAACCCCCGCCCCCATAATCGCCCCGCCCCATTGGAGGAGCTGGCGGGTGCCGTCGGGTTGGGGGGGGGGGAGGGGGGGCATGTGTCTTTGAGCCCTAAGCTCGCGCTGCGGCTAGCATGGCGTACACGATGACCCCGGTGACGGAGACATAGAGCCAGATGGGGAAGGTCCAGCGGGCGATTTTGCGGTGGGTGGGGATGCGGCGGGTGAGGGCGAAGAAGAATGTAACCAACACCAGGGGCAGGGCGACCACGGACAGCAGCACATGGCTGACCAGGATGCCCAGATAGATGGTCCGTACGAGGCTGTGGCCGGGGTAGTGGCTCTCACCGTGGAGGGCGTAGTTGGCGATGTAGCAGACCAGGAACAGGGAAGAGAAGATGAACGCCGTGATCATCGACTTGCGATGGGCGGAGATGCGCCGCGCCCGGATGAACGTGAAACCGATGAGCAGGGCGCTGGCGCTCAGGCCATTCAGCAGGGCGTTGAGGGCGGGCAGAAAGGTGAGCTGCTTGCTGGCGGCGTCCGGCGCGGGGTGAATGTAGATCAGCCAGAAAAGAAACAAGGTAGCGACGGCACTGATGGCAAGAATGGCGGCGATGGCGGGACGGGTGCTTGAAGAAGGTGCAGCGAGAGTCGTCATAATTCCTTTTACCGTTTGGCGATGGCGCAAAGCATGAGTGTGGTCAGCAGCAAGGGCAGGTAGATGACGCTGACCTTGAGCAGGTCGCGGGCCAGCATACGGCTTTCGGTCTCCGTGCGGGCGCGCAAAATGCGGGCAAAGCGAATGGTATACGCCAGATAGAAGAGGCCGAGGGCAGTAGCCACGCCAGCATACGCGCTTCCGGCCATGCCGAGCCGCCAGGGAGCGAGGCTGACGGGAATCATCAGCACGGCGTAAAAGAGGGCCTCGACCACCGTAGACCAACCATCCGGCTGCACCACCGGCAACATGCGAATGCCGGCACGGGCGTAGTCTTCCCGGTACATCCAGGCAATGGCCATGAAATGGGGAAACTGCCAGACGAAAAGAATGGCGAACAGGGCGACCGCAGGCCACTCGATGCGTCCGCGAGCGGCGGTCCAGCCGAGCAGGGGCCCCATCGCCCCGGGAAAAGCTCCAATAAAGGTCGCCAAGGGGGTGAGGCGTTTAAGCGGGGTGTAAATGGCGACGTAGGTGAAGGCGGTGAGCAGGGCCAGGGCCACGGTGAGCAGGTTGGTGTGGAGCAGCCAGAATCCGCCGAGCGCCAGGGAAGCGATGCCGGCTGCTACGCCGGTGGCCAGAGAGATGCGTCCGGTGGCCAATGGGCGCTGTGCGGTGCGGATCATGCGGGCATCGCTTTTGCGCTCGATTGCCTGGTTCAGTGCGCTGGCGCCGGCCGAGACCAGCCCAATGCCGATCAGGGTATCCAGCAGCCCGCGCTGCACGCTCGATATGCCCGACTGCATCGATCCCAGATAGAAGCCAGCCCAGCCGGTGACCAGCACCATGGCCGTAACCCTGACCTTAAACAGTTCCTGGCAATCGTGAATCAGCGTCGCCGTGGACCCGGCCCGTGGCGCATGAATCGAGGCCGAGCCGTGAATGCGGGGTTCGGCTATGGGTGCGGCAAGATCCGCTGAAATTGCGGCCTGGGAAGTGGGGGCCATTAGGCTTGCGAATACCTCGGTGGGGGAATGCCCGGACGGCTTACCGGGGCCTGCGTTGATGATAGCAAGCGGCGAAGTTACGGCGGCCCGCGAAGCCAGAGTGCACGAAGCCCTGGTTACGACCTCAAGAAGCTTAAAGTCTGAACCAGAGCGCCGGCAACGGTGTGGAATCAGAGCATTTTCGGAATATATACAGACTTCTTGTGGACAGTAAAGGGTTGCTTTTTGTGAGGAAAGCCACTCAAACCTGTGCTTTCGGTCTACATCCATTCCGAACTTGTTATGGGAAGGCCAGTTTATTTCATCCGGCCCTTTTGAGATGCGCCAGGAAGACAAATCGATCAAGAATTGTTGCGTGGGCTTTTCTCCTGGCGAATGTCCGAATTGGGTTCGGATGGCCAGAATCTGAATGGTCTAAGCGATGAGGCCGGACTCGCCGGCGCGACGGGGAGAGGCGTGACTGCAGGCGGCCTGAACGATTGCCTCTACCACCTGTTCCGGTGTCAGCGCATCCACGGAAATTGAGACGGGTGCGGTGCGGTAGAGCGGAAGACGCCGCCGATAGCGGCTGGCGAGGTTTGCCTGGTCCGCCAGCACGGGCCGGGTCTGCTCGGTGCCGCGGCAGCGGGCCAGGGTTGTGGCCAGTTCCACTTCAAGGTGAACGAGCAGGGTGCCGGGAGCGGTGAGGAGCAGATTGCGGGTGGCCGCGTGCTCAATCGCTCCGCCGCCCAGGGCCAGCACCAGAGCATCTCCCGAGGCCAGACGGGCGATGGTTGCATGTTCGTGTGTGCGGAAGGCCGCTTCGCCGTGACGGGCAAAAAAGTCGGCGATGGGCATACCGACCTCGGCTACGATCACGTCGTCCACGTCCAAAAAGTTCCAACCCAGCCTTTGGGCCAGGAGCGGGCCGACCGTGCTCTTGCCGGAACCCATGAATCCAGTCAGAACGATGCGGCGCAAAGGCATCGCGGCTTCAGCGTGCGTGGAGGACGAGTCAATGGATGAGGGCGGTGCGGTCATGGGTATTCAAGAATTGCAAAGGCTTCGATTTTGGACGGTTTTCAGGAGACTTGCTCCCTAGAGAGCATAAAGCTTCTGCCCGGTCCGCAACAGGTGGAGCGAAGTGCCTTCGGGGTTCATCCAATGCGAGGGACTTAATTGCGAAATAATGGTTGGAATGCTGAAAACAGGAAATCAGATGAAGGTTACGGGCATCGCGGATGCTGTCGGGATCGATTTTGGCACCACGAACAGCTCCGTGGCGCTGGTGACAGGGGATGCGCAGATTGAACTGGCCTCATTTTTGTCGGGTGGAGCGGAGACGTCGTCTTTTCGCTCCGTGCTTTATTTCGAGCAGTTGAAGTCGACAGGCGGTCCGAAGCGGACGCACGCGCTTACCGGTCCGGCCGCGATCACTCGCTACCTTGAAGCGGAAGAGAAGGGGCGGCTCATCCAGTCGCTCAAGTCGCACCTGCCGAGCCGCACGCTCACCGGCACGGAGGTTTTTGGCCGCCGCCATAAATTCGAAGACCTTATTTCGCGTATGTTGGGCGATTTGCGCAGCCATGCGGAGCGGCAATTCGAGAAGCCGATTCGTTCCGCCATGGTGGGGCGGCCTGTCCGGTTTGCCGGCGCCGACACTCAAGAGGATGAGGAGTTCGCGCTTTCGCGGTTGCGGCAGGCCTTTGCAATGGCCGGCTTCGAGCGAGTGGACTTCGAGATGGAGCCGGTAGCTGCCGCTTACGCGTACGAGTCGACGCTCGATCACGACGAACTGATTTTGATTGGCGATTTCGGCGGCGGCACCAGCGACTTTTCTCTGCTGCGGGTGGGGCCGGGAATACGGCGGCGCGGGCGGACCCCGCAGGACCTGCTGGGCAATAGCGGCGTGGGACTGGCGGGCGATGCCTTCGATGCGCGCCTGGTGCGTAAACTCGTTTCGCCCGCGCTGGGGTCCGATTCCGAAGCTCGTTCGCTGAACAAGCTGCTGCCCGCGGTTCCGGCCTGGATTTATGCCAACCTGGAGCGCTGGCACTATCTCTCGTTTCTGCGGACCAACAACGTGCGCGAGATATTGAGGAGCGCCCACCTGCGCGCGCTGGAGCCGGAAAAGATCGAGGCGCTGATCGCCATCATCGAAGAAGATCTCGGCTACCAGCTTCACCAGGCGGTGCAGCGGGTCAAGTTCGAGTTATCGCGGAAGCAGACGGCGGAGTTCCGTTTCCGCGATGGAGGAATGGATCTGCGCATTCCCGTGACGCGGGCCGATTTTGAAGGCTGGATCGAGGAAGAACTAACCAGTATCGAGCGATGCATCGATTCGCTGCTGCAGAGTTCGGGTGTGGACGCACGCGATGTGGACCGTGTCTTTTTGACCGGGGGCACTTCGTTTGTACCGGCAGTGCGCCGCATTTTCGCAACCCGGTTCGGCGAGGAGCGCATTCGCAGCGGCAACGAATTTACTTCCGTGGCGCATGGGCTGGCGCTGCGTGCGGCGGAGACCATGGGTGTTTCCGATCTATCGGGAGTGGGGCGGCCGGGGGTGGGGACGGCGTCGTAATTACCCCAGCACGATGACGATGGCTCCGGCCGCGATGAGCAAGCCGCCCACCAGGGCCGGGGCCGTCAGTTTCTCACCCAGCAGCAGCCAGGCGAAGAGCATCACGAGGGGGACGCTGAGCTTGTCAAGCGGGGCCACGCGGGACGCCGGCCCCAACTGCAGGGCGCGAAAGTAGCACAGCCAGGACAGCCCCGTGGCCAGCCCGGAGAGCGTAAGAAAGAGCAGCGTACGCCGGTCGAGCGAGCGGATCTCTGCGTGCTTGCCAAGAGCCAGCGCGATTCCCCACGCAAAGATGACCACGACGGTGGTGCGAACGGCGGTAGCCAGGTTTGAGTCCACATGCGCCACGCCCACTTTGGCCAGCAGGGCGGTGGCGGCGGCAAAGACCGCGGAGAGCAGTGCCCATCCAATCCAACTCATGGGGATATGGTACCCGGCTGTGCTTTGTCTGAAGCTGAACACGCCTGAAGTTTTCTTCAAGAAAAACTGCCGTGCGAGGCGCTTGCAAAGGCACATGAATTGAAGAAGGGCTCTAAGATTGAGTCATGCGCCGATTTGTTTTTGTGCCGGCTTTGGTGCCGGTCGTCATCGCCTTGCTGGGGCTCTCCGGATGCGGCTATCACACGCTGGGGGCAGCCACACACCTGCCTCCCGATGTGCGCACGTTGTCCGTGCCGGTGTTTGCCACGCAGACGGATGCCTATCACACCGAAGTCGTGATGACCAACGCGGTCATTCGCGAAATGGCTGCGCGCACACGTTTTCGCGTGACTCCGGACACGGGCGGGAATCCTGACGCAGTGCTTCACGGAACGATTCTGAAAGAGCTGGTGGGGCCTTTGACCTATAACTCGGCCACCGAGCAGTCGTCGAGCTTCCTCATCACCATGGTCGTTTCGGTGACGCTGAATGACCGCAATGGCAAAGTGCTCTACCAAAACAAGAATTATGTTTTCCGCCAACAGTATCAATCCACCACGGATCTGCCGACTTTTTTGCAGGAGAATCCGGCGGCGTTAGAACGACTGTCGCGAGAGTTTGCGCGGCAACTGGTCGCGGATGTGTTGGAAGGCTTTTAGAGCGTTGCCGATTCACTTATTAACATCTCTGGCATCGCGCATCCTGTGAAGAGCAGAATCGAAAACGCTGTAAAAGGCGCCTTCGGTTGCAGGCGGCACCGAGATTCAATCCCGGCGCCGCTTGCATTTATG
The DNA here is from genome assembly GCA_015654835.1 of Terriglobales bacterium. GTDB lineage: Bacteria > Acidobacteriota > Terriglobia > Terriglobales > Acidobacteriaceae > Telmatobacter. The sequence continues at coordinate 10,018 of JAATGG010000090.1, read as the reverse complement.
GGGCCGGGCTGGCTGCTGAGCAACAGGAAGGATATTCTGGTAACAGTGAGCGATCAATCCAATGTACGGGGGCTGTACCGGTGAGCACTGCACGCTGGGGCGCCGGCTTTACGGCCGTGAGCCGATTCGAGGAAGAAATTGAGGCTGCTGCGAGTGGCAAGGGAACGCTGCGCCCCGGCTATGTGCTGGCGGGCGATGAGATTTTCTTGCTGGACCGCTGCCGCAGCGCTGTTCTGAAAGGCTTTGTGCCGCCGGAATTGAGGGAGTTCTGCCTCTCCGAGTTGGATTTGGCCGGGACGTCGATTTTTGAAGTGCTGGATCGCGCGCAGACGCCATCGCTGATGTCGCCATTTCAGGTGGTTTTTGTGCGCAACGTGCGTCAGCTTTATACGCGCGGCGCTAAAAAAGAGGAATTTGCGGCGCTGAACCGCTACTTTCGCTCCCCCAATCCACAGGCGCTGTTGATTTTTGTTGCAGATTTTGTGCATATTCCGGCGGACGCGCGGCGCATGGACATGGACGACAAGAATCGCTTCGAGCGGCTCACCGAAACGCTGGGCGAACATTGCGGCATGGTGGAACTGGCTCATGTGAACGAGGACGACGCCATGCGCTGGGCTATTGCGACCGCGCAGGACGCGGGCGTTCGCCTGGACCAGGACGGAGCCCGCGAACTGGTGGACGCACTGGGCGCCGACATGATGCTGATTGCCTCGGAGTTGGAGAAGTTGCTGCTCTATACGCTGGGCCACGATCGCATCACGCTGGGCGATGTGGAGACGATGGTGCTGGGAGCCAAACAGCGCTCGCTCTACGAACTGACGGACGCTATCAGCGCCCATGACCGGGCCCGCGCACTGGCCTTGCTGCACGGCCTGCTGAATAGCTCGGATGCGGGCGAGGATGCGGCTATCGGCCATCTCTATATGCTGGCGCGCACCTTCCGGCAGATGCTGGTGATTCTGGAGAAGAATGTCCGCGATTCGCGGGCGATTTGGCAGGCACTCTGGCAGGGGTTTCGTATGCCGCCATTTGCCGCCGACGATTTGATTCGGCAGGCGCGCCGCTACAAGAGCCGCCGCGATCTTACCCGGGCGTTGCGCTTGATTGCGCGCGCCGACATGGAATTGCGTTCGTCTCCACCGGACAAGCGCCTGGTGCTGGAGCGGCTGGTCTATGACCTGGCCTCGGAACCGAAGCCGCATTCCCCGCTTTTCGCCTCCACTCAGCTTTCATTCGAGGGATAAGTGCAAGCGCGCAGAGATGCGTGCTTGCACTGCAGAAAAGAGGGCACAGGGCGAGCAGGCTTCTAATGCGCTCCGTGCTCAATCATCCATGGGCTGTAGGCCTGATCTTCCTTGAGAATGTGAGTCGTGAGCCAGTCGCGCAGAAAATTCATCAGTTGGATGTTCAACGTGATTTCGCCGCTCTCGAACCGCTCGACGAATTCTTCCACCTGTTTGGTTAAATCGCGGTGCTTGGCCTGGTGCTGCGAGAAGGCGGGATATTTGGTGGTCATCATCATGGCTTCTTCGGCCTTGAAGTGGTCGCGGGTATAGGCAACCAGCCGGGTCAGCATCGGGCCGGTGAGCGTCTTTGCTTGTCCCTTCATCATTGCCGCGTGCAGGTCGTTCAATGTTTCGACCAGAACGATGTGTTGATCGTCGATGGTCTTGATCCCTACTGAGAAGCTATCGTTCCAGGTCATGAGGGCCATTTATCTGTCTCCATCCGAGAACATCGGCAGAACAGGCCGCGGAGTTGAGCGGAGATTCGGTCGCGCTTCGCAGGGTGCCGCGGGCACGGCTCTATGGCTGGAAGAAGGCCGTCAATGGATGCCGCGCTCGTTCAGCCAGGGGCCATATTGCCGGTCAAATTCTGCGATGTGGTCCACGAAATAGGATTGGAGGCTGCAGAGCAACGGGCGCATCCGAATGTCGTCGCGTTGCAGCTTGTGAGCGGAGTCGATAAGGGTTTTCAGCAGGCGCCGGTGCTCGGCCCGATGAGAGGCAAAGCCGGGAAACCCATGCTGTTCCATGAGCTGCTCTTCGCTCCCGAAGTGCATACGCGCGAAAGCAATCAGGCGATCCAGCAGGTCGTTTACCTGCTCCCAGGGATCGCCATGCACCACGGCCAAGCGAAGTTCGTTCATGGTATCCATCAGGACGCCATGTTGATCGTCCATGGCTCGAATGCCGATGGTGGTGGCGTGATTCCAGGTGAGCAGAGTCATGAGCGGTCCTAGCGAGTCGAGTTGCTACTGGGCTCATCGGCGAGTTCCCCGTCAAGGGCAATGCATTTGTTCAGTTCCGCACTGAAGGATGTATTTTCCGGTTCCTATTCCAGGACGGCCGATGGCTCGTGGCCGCGGCTGGTGAGAACCACGGCTGCGGCTAGGATGAGCGCGCCGCCGGCCCAGGCATGGGGACCCAGGTGCTCGCCCAGCAACTCCACGCCAAGCCAGGAGCCGAGTGCGGGTTCGATATTCAGGAAAACTCCGGCGCGCGAAGCGGGAACGTGGTGAATGCCCCAGTTCCAGAGCAAGGTTGTGGTCGCGGTGCAGAGCAGACCGCTGGCTGCCAGGGCAGCCCAGGCAAGGCGGCTCACATACAGAAAAGGCACCGGCTGACTATGATTCGGCAGCCAGGAGTTTACAAGCCGCGGACCGAGAATCCATGCGACCAGCATTACCGTTCCTGCCAGAATGGTGTAGGCGGTTACCACCGACGGGCTGTGCGTCAGCATCAGCTTTTTGCTGAGCAGAATCCACGCCAGCGAGGTGCAGAGCGAGCCCACGACCAGCAGATCGCCGACCAGCGACGGCTGCCCGTGAGTGGCCGGGCCACGATGCCCACCGAGCACGATCAGAGCGACTCCGATGGTGGAACCGGCCAGGGCAAGCCAGCCCAGGCGGTCCAGACGTTCGCCGCCAAAAAGCGTGGCGGCGGCGGCCAGCAAGACCGGCATCGATCCCACCATGAGAGACGCATGGCTGACGGTCGTCAGGGCCAGACCGTGGAATTGAATCAGAAATTGAATGGGAATGCCGAGGGAGGCAGAGATCAGCAGCAGACGAATTTCGCTGCCGGTAAGCCGTACGCGATTGAGGAAAATCACCGGCAATATGCCCAGGCAGGCAAAGAGAAAGCGGTAGAGCACCATGTATTCGACGCTCATTTCGTTCAGCGCCAGCCTGCCGAAATAAAACCCAGTACCCCACAAACATCCAGCCAATGCGCAGGCGCCGTAGCCCAGAAAGCGGGTGCGACGGCCAGTCTTTCTATCGTTTGTCATCCCTTCTTTTAATGTCGCACATACGCAGGCCGACCGTGCCAAGGCTGAAAATACGCATCCAGGAGCCTGCCACATCGGCGAAAATACAATTCGATGGCAAAAGGGGTTCTTTCAACGGGATTGTGGGGGCGCGCGGCCCTGATGCTGGCCGCGGCCTGGGGGCTTATGACGGGGATGACCGGAGCCTCCGCACAGAGTTACACGTTTGGACCGGACGCGTTCCGCGACAGCAGCAGGCAATTTTCGCCGAGCATGCTCGGCGGCAAGACTCCAGTGTCTCCCTCGTTTTCAATCCCCATTGAGCCGCTGGGCTTTACGGCGCCTGGGGCGATCTATCTGGGGCAGCGCAACACTCTTGTGTCTCTCGATTTTCTTGACGAGAACGATCTGCTGTTTTCCTTTCGCGTGCCCGGACTCATTCATCGCCAGTTTCAGGCCGGGGAAAGCTACGAGGCCGATGAGCGCCAGATTCGGGCCGTGGTGCTGTCGGTATCGACCGGAGCGGTGCGGGCCGAAGCCTTGTGGACCGTCCATGACAGGTCCCGCTATCTATGGATGATGCGAGACGGGCACTTTCTGTTGCGAGACCGGAACAATCTTCAAGTGGGCGATTCCTCGCTGGCCTTGAAGTCTTATCTGCATTTTCCCGGTCCGGTGCAGTGGCTTGAACTGGACCCTTCGCAGCAGTTGCTGGTCACCAATTCTCACGAACCCGCGCCGCCGGATGCCAAGCCCGGCGATGCCGCCTCGGCATCTTCTGCCAGTGTCAGTGAGGAGGACCGGAAGCCTGGTAACCCGCCGGAGATGGTGGTGCGCGTCCTGCGCCGCGATTCCGCACAGGTATTGCTGGTGAGCCGCGTTCGTTCGGCTGTCCATCTGCCCGTCAACGCCGATGGCTATCTGGAGGGCTTGCGCTCCGACGGAGAGGACTGGCTGTTGAATCTGAACCACTTCGATGGCGGCAGCACGGTTTTGGGGAAGGTGGAGTCGAGTTGCTCGCCTACACTGGACTTCGTGTCTCAAAGCGAGATGCTGGTGAGCACCTGCGGAGCGCAAGGGCATAAGCTGGTGGCGCTGGGGACCAACGGCCACCGGCTTTGGGAGCAGGTTACGCCCGATTCGACGATTTGGCCGATGGTGGTGATGGCGCCGGACGGCTCGCGGATGGTGCGCGAAAGTCTCCTGATCGATCATGCGGTCAACGCCCTCTCTCCTATTGAGCGGGAGGATGTAAAAGGCCAGATGGTTGAGGTGTTGGACGCGGCGACCGGCAAGCGGGCCTTGGTCACCCCTGCCAGCCCGGTGCTCGATGGCGGCGGCAACGTGGCTATTTCTCCTTCGGGGCGGCGAGTGGCCGTTCTGAACGCCGGCGCCATCCAAGTATTTGAGTTGCCCGCGCCGCCGGCGCTGGCGGATGCCGCCGGTAACCAGCCCAAGCGCTGATTTCATACATTCCGGTGTGCTACCATTGCCGGCCCGTGTAAACTGAGCAGCGGGGGAGTTCTTTCTTGGGCACGGCTGTCATTCGCTATGCGGCTGCAGCGGTTACCGACCGCGGACGCAAGCGCCCTTCCAACGAAGATGCATTTGGCTTCTCCGTCGAGCACGGAGTCTATGTCGTTTGCGATGGCATGGGCGGTGCGGCGGCGGGAGAGATCGCCAGTTCGTTGGCGGTAGATGAGGTTTTGCGCCTCGTCAGCACGCGGCCCGAAGGCGACGCACTCCCCGTGCACCGAGTGGCCGAAGACGCGATCACGATTGCGAATGAGGCTATCTTCTCCCGCGCACAACGCAATTATCAACTTAGCGGCATGGGCACGACCCTGGTAATGCTGGTGGTCGAAGACCGTCATCTGACGGTGCTCAATATTGGAGACAGCCGCTGTTATCGCTTGCGCGATGGCAACCTGGAACAGATCACCCTGGACCATTCTCTAGTGGAAGAGCAGGTGCGCCTGGGCCGCATGACCCGTTCCGACGCAATGCGCTCCCCGCTGCGCAATGTCATTACCCGAGCCCTGGGAACCCAGAATCGTGTGACGCCGGACATTTTTCAACTTGAGGCGGAGCCCGGCGACCTGCTGCTGCTGTGCTCCGACGGCTTGACGCGCGAGCTTTCAGATCAGCAGATTGAATTGCTGCTTGAGGAGGGTCTGCCCCTCGACGACCTTTGCGGCCGCCTGGTTCAAGCCGCGAAAAAGGCGGGCGGCCATGACAACATCACCTGCCTGCTGGTGCGGGTCGAAGGCTGATCCGCCGGTCGTTTCTTCCTCTTTTCCCCCTTCTTTTTGATTGATGGCGTTGGATTCTTCCAGCTAATTTTGCTCGTTTTGATCAGAAACTGAGCGGTTGCTCTCGGGGTGCCCCGGGTAGAGTGCCATAATTTGTGAGCTTTTCGTGCGATTGCCCGATTTTTGGACATCAAGTTAAAAGGAAAAAACGAATCTTTAAAATATTTTTGTTCAAATAATCATTTTTCTGGCAAGTTCAATCATTTTTGTGTAAGGTTTACCTCACGGAATTCCCCATCGGACGAGCGCGTTTCTCCCCCCGCGCTCGATGACGGCACCAACCCAGGTCACGGAGGCAAACCGGTTCCTATGGCACTCGCGTTGTCGGTTGAACTCCGATCCGAGACGCTCCGTGATTTTCACTCTCAACATCCCGATCCGTTGCAACAACTAAGGAAGGCCCAATGAGAACTAATTTCCTGCGATTGCTTTTTGGATGTGCGCTCCTTTTGCTGGTGAATGTTTTCTCCGCACCGGCCCAGACGGTAACCGGCTCGATTACGGGAGAGGTGGCGGATCCGAGCGGTGCTGTCATTCCTGGCGCGCGCGTTGTGGCCCATAACCTGGATACGGGCGTCGATACGCCTACGACGACGAACTCGTCCGGCCGCTACCGCATCGACTTTCTACCGATCGGACGCTATCAGGTCACCATCGAGGCCAATGGGTTCGACAAGGGAGCCATTGCACCGTTCACTCTTGAAGTTCTTCAGACCGCTTCGTTCAACGTGAAGTTGACTATGGGCAGTGCTTCCACGACGGTAGACGTCTCCGCGGCCGCGCCGATTCTGAACACGGATAACCCCACGTTAGGCACGACTTTCACTACCAATACCATTCAGAATTTTCCGCTGAACGGTCTCGATTTTTCGGCGCTTACTTTGTATGTGCCGGGCTCTGTCAGCACGGTGGGCACATCGGGCACAACCAACATCGAGCGGTCTACTTATTACACCGATACGCCGAACATGAACGGCAACCGCGCGCAATCGAATAACTACACGCTGGACGGCATCGATATCAACGAGACGTTCAACAACGTAATCTCGTATAGCCCTGCGCCGGAATCTCTGCAGGAAATCAAGGTTCTCACCGCCGACTCTCCAGCGGACTATGGCAACGTAAATGGCGGCGGAGTGGTGAGCGTGCTGAAGAGCGGCACGAATCACTTTCACGGCTCGGCTTATGGATATGTGCAGGATTACCGGCTGAACGCCAATACGTGGAAGAACAATCAGGCGTTTCCGAAGATTCCGATCAACCCGTTTTCGCAGGCGCAATTCGGCGGAACTTTTGGCGGCCCGATCTTGCGGGATCGTCTCTTCTTCTTTGTGGACTATCTGGGATCGCGTTTTCATCAGGGTGGAATGAGTTCGGCAAGCGTGCTGACCGAAGCGATGCGCGACGGCGATTTTTCCGCACTGCTCACGACGGCGAACCCCATCCAACTCTACGACTCGGAAAACGGTTTTGCTCCTTACCAGAACAATCGGGGAGTCCCTATCGTGAACCCGGTCGCGAAATTTCTCTTCGCAAATCCGACGCTTTATCCGCTGCCCAATGCAGCACCCACCGATGGAATCGTGGCCAACAATCTGCAGGGTTCGACGCGCAGTTATAAAGCCAATAACCAGGGCGACATCAAGATCGAATATGATCGGGGCGCGTCGGACAAGGTTACTGGATTTTATTCGATGTCGACGGCGTACGACAGCTCGACCGCGGTGCTGGGGATTACCTTTCCAGGCTTCAATCTCTATCCGACCAAGGTTACGGGTGCGAACTGGGTGCATACCTTCTCGCCTTCTCTTGTCAACTCCGCACGTATCGGTTACACACGAACCAATTGGATGACCGGCGTACCCACCGATCCGACCGGTCAGTTCGGGGTCGATGGAGACCAGAAGGTTGGCATTCCATTTTCGAACCAATCCTTTGAAGGGTTCTCGTTTCAGAATGTGAAGGGGGGAATTACCGGCGTCGGTACCCCTGCATTTAATGGCGGCCTGATCGATAACACGTATAGCTATATCGATAACCTGACCTGGCAGCATGGCCTGCACTTTTTTAGTATGGGCGTGCAGGCGATTCGCTATGAAAACAACTATCCCACCAGCAACAACGACGGGTTTCTGGGGCAGTTAACTTACGACGGATCGTTCACCAGCAATCCGGGCGCGGCCAATGCGCAGGGATATGGTGCGGCCGACTTTTTGCTTGACCGTGTCAACGAGGCAGCCGCTACGTTAGCCAGTGTCAACGTAGGGCAGAGGCAATGGCGGGTGGCCGGTTTTGTCGAAGACGATTACAAGGTTCTGCCTGACCTGACATTGAATTTCGGTGTGCGGTATGAGTTCGATCAGCCATGGACCGAAGTGAATAACAAGACCGGCAACATCGATATCAGCACAGGCCAGGTGATCTATGCCGATCATGTACCGGTGGGCGCTCCGGCAGGATCGGGTGTTTGTTCCAATCGAGCCTGCTATCAGGCGAATTACCGGCAGATCATGCCGCGCGTCGGATTTGCTTACCAGGCGAATGGAAGAGTTGTGATTCGCGGCGGATATGGCGCGACCAGCTTCTTTGAGGGGAATTCTTCAAACCAGCGGCTTACTTCGATCACGCCCTTTATTCAAGCGGTAGACATCAAAGCTGTGACGCCGGCTGGAGGCAACGGGGGGACGCCTCGTACCGCCGAGCAAGGCTTCACCTTTACGAACCAAAGCGCGTTGAGTTTCGGCGGCACCTTTAACGTTTATCCGCAGAATATTCAGCCCGCCTATGTGCAGGAATGGAGTTTGACCACTGAATACGCCCTGACACAGACCTTGTCGCTGCAGGTGGGCTATCTTGGCGAGCAGGGCCAGCACATTGAAGATTATGGCAACCTGAATCAGTGGAGAGTGAACGGCGATCCAACGTCCGCTCCGTACTATAACAACCAGTATCTCGGCAATGGAACCAACCTCGGTGTCGGGTCGAGCCGGCTGCTGATTACCGAATCCCGCGCCATGATGAACTTTAATGCACTGGAGTCTACTCTGCGCCAGCGGATGAGTCATGGCCTTGAATTTACGTTGAACTATACGTATGGCAAGGCGATGACCAACAGCCTGGGCAACTATGCGCTGAACGTCAATGGCTATAGCGGCGCATTTCAGAATTACTACAACAGCACGGCAGACGATGGTCCGGCAGGATACGACGTTACGCATAACGTATCCGGCACGATGGTCTACGCCCTGCCGGTAGGGCGCGGGCAAGAGTATTTTCCGAAAGCGAGCCGCGTGTTGAATGAAGCAATCGGTGGCTGGAAGGTTGCGGCCGCCGGCGTCGGGTATTCGGGCTTTCCTGAAACCATTACCGGGCCGGACAATAACTCCAACAGCTATGGCAGTTTTCGCGTCAACCAATACCGCAAGCTGAAGGTTGTCCATCGCAGTCTCAATAACTGGCTGGGCACCGATCCCTCCGCTGCTTCGTGCACGACGCCGGGCGTAGACAATGGCGTTTGCGCATTCGGCGTACCTGCTCCCAACACATTCGGAAACTCGGGTAACGGCTCGATACGCGGGCCGGGCTACGTCAACGTCGATTTGTCGGCCTTCAAGGATTTCAGCCTTATCGAAGGCCATTCTATCGGCTTCCGTTTCGACGCTTTCAATGCATTCAACATCGTCAGCTACGGTAACCCGGACACGAACATTACCGATTCGACGTTTGGCCAGATTGCCAGCCAGGCATCGATTCGGTCGGTAGAACGCCGGCTGCAATTCTCGGCACGGTACACCTTCTAGACAATTCGTTTGCCGCGACCGATTGCGGCAGCCGAATTGTCTAAAAGGCGGATCTATGATCCCTGGGTTGTCGAGAGCAAGGGTGCTCTCGACAATCCAGGCTTAACCGTTTCGGGGATGGAAGTAGGCATGATAGACGTTGAAATTTGTGTCGACTCGATGGAGTCGGCCATGGCAGCATCGCGCGGAGGCGCGGAGCGCATTGAGCTATGCAGCGCCCTTAGCGAAGAGGGCATTACGCCCAGCATCGGCATGATCGGTGCGGTACGCCAAGCGGTGACGATGAAAGTTTTTGTGATCATCCGTCCGCGCGGCGGCAACTTCGTTTATACGGACCACGAGTTCGAAGTCATGCAGAAAGATATTCTCGCGGCCAAGGCGCAAGGCGTCGATGGCGTCGTGTTGGGTCTGCTGACCGCCGAAGGCACGATTGACGTCGCGCGAACTCGAAGCCTGATTGAGTTGGCGCGTCCGCTGCAGGTGACCTTTCACCGTGCCTTCGATGCCTGCAACGACCTGGATCGCGCACTGGAAGAAGTGATCGCCTGCGGTGCAGACCGGATCTTGACCTCCGGTGGGGCGCTGGATGCGCAGGCTGGCGCGGAGTCGCTTGCCAGGCTGCGCGCGAGGGCC
>JAATGG010000246.1 GCA_015654835.1 Terriglobales bacterium | reverse complement strand
GGCGACCTGCTCTCGGAGTTCGAGCGCAGCCATACGCACAAGTCCGAGAGCGGCCAAAAGCAGTTGAAGGGCACGGTGGTTTCCGTCTCCGCCGACCAGGTTTTTCTCGACATTGGCTACAAGACCGAAGGGGTGCTGGCCCGCGCCGCGTTCGAGAACAACGGCGACGCTGTCGAACCCGGCCAGAGCTTTCCGGTTTCCGTCACCGGGCGCAACGAAGAGGGTTATTACACGCTGTCGCGGTTCAAGGTCGCACAGCCCAAGGATTGGTCGTCTCTCGAAGAGGCTTTTGCGCAGAAGCTGGCTGTGGTCGGCACTGTGACCGGCGTGGTCAAGGGCGGCCTCAATGTCGATGTGGGGGTCCGCGCGTTTATGCCGGCCAGCCGCAGCGGCACCCACGCCGCCGCCGAACTTGAGAAGCTGGTCGGCGAACAGATCACCTGCCGCATCACCAAGCTCGATGTTACCGACGAAGACGTGGTCGTCGACCGCCGCGTGGTTCTTGAGGAGCAGGCACGCACCGCTGCCGAGGGCCGCTACGCCGCCCTGCAGCCCGGCGATACGGTCACGGGGCGCGTGCGCAGCCTCATGAGCTATGGAGCGTTCGTGGATCTGGGCGGCATCGATGGCCTGCTGCACGTCAGCGATATTGCCTGGAGCCGCGTGGAGAAGCCCGAAGACGTGCTCTCGGTCGACCAGGAACTCGAACTGAGAATCCTCAAGATCGATCCCGAGACCAAGAAGATTTCTCTGGGACTCAAGCAACTGCAGCCCGAGCCCTGGGAGACGGCGCCGGAGCGCTACAAGCCGGGCCAGCGGGTGACCGGCATCGTCAAGCGCCTGGCTGAATTCGGGGCCTTCGTTGAAGTCGAGCCGGGCATCGAAGGGCTCATCCACATTTCCGAAATGTCGTGGGGCAAGAAGATTCGCACGCCCGGCGATGTGCTGAAGGAAGGCGAAAGCGTTGAGGCCGTGGTGCTCGGCATCAAGCCGGAGGAGCGCCGCCTCTCCCTGGGGCTCAAGCAGACGCTTGCCGATCCGTGGTCCGAAGTTGCGGCCAAGTTCCCGGTCGGTTCGCAGGTTGAGGGTCCGGTCACCAAGCTGATGAAGTTTGGCGCTTTTGTGCAGATTGCCGAAGGCATCGAGGGGCTTGTCCACGTCAGCGAGATCACGGCAGAGCGGCGCATCGATCATCCGCAGGACGTGCTCCATGCCGGCCAGGTGGTGCAGGCGCAGGTTCTCGCCATCGACACGGAAAAGCGGCAGATCAAGCTCAGTATGAAGCAGTTGATCCCCACCAGCATCGACGAGTACATTGCCGAGCACAAGCCGGGCGACCAGGTCTCGGGCCGCGTGGTTGAAGAAGCTGCGGGCCGTGCCGTTGTCGAACTGGGCGAAGGCATTCGCGCTACCTGCCAGATCGCTTCATCGGCCGCGACTGCTGAGCCCGCGGCAAAGAGCGAGGCCAAGGTCGATTTGTCTTCACTTTCCTCGATGCTCAAGGCGCGGTGGAAGGGCAACAGCCCCGCGGCTTCGGCGCAACCCGAGCCTGTTCATGCGGGGCAGATCCGCAGCTTTAAGATCACCAAGCTCGATGCGGACGCGAAGAAGATCGAAGTGGAGTTAGCCTAGAGCAGTTCTCCTATTTGCGTGGTGTTTCCAGGGGAGTGCAGGGTGGAGTTTTCTTGAGGAAAGCGCCACTCGACAGTCGCGGTTTCTCTCTACAGCGATAGGAGAACAGCTATAGGCGGAAAGTTAGACGGCCCTAGTTTTTCGGAATGGGTGCAGAGTCAAAGGGGCAATATGCAAAGAGGCTTTTCCTGAGGAAAAGCCTCTTTGTATTGCTTTCGAAAAGCCTGCGCACTCCGCAAAAGCTCTACACGTATGCTTCGTCGATATAGCACCAGCGCCAGTTTTCTCCGCGCTCGGCGGACTGAATCAGCGGGTGTTGGGTTTCGTGGAAATGCGCCCGCGCGTGGCGCCCTTTCGACGAGTCGCAGCAACCGATATGGCCGCACTCCAGGCACATGCGCAAGTGCACCCAGGTGTCGCCGGTCTTTTCGCACTCTTCGCAGCCTTTGGTGTGGGGCTTTACTTTCTTCAGGTGTTCCACTGCGTGACTACACGTTGAATCCGCCATTTTGCCTCCATTAAATTTGATTGCCGGGCTTTTGAGCGGTTCGTCCGCCCCAGCGCTACGTTCACGTCAGAGGCATAGACTACCAATCCGCGACCGGGGTTGCCCGTTGCTTTTTTGGATTCCGCGGCGGCCTTTTCAGGTTCAAAGGCTGCTTCGGTTCAAAAGCTACTGGGGCGTGTCTTTCCAGTCATCTTCTATGCCGTCGGGGACGGCGGGGAGGGAAGCCAGCAGCGTTCCCAAATCCCGCTTGAGGAACGAGATTTTCGCGCGCACATCCTGCAGCATGGCGGCGCGGTCTTCAAAATCGTCGATGGTCAGCTTGCGCGCCTCGGAGGGCTGGCTGGTCACGCGGTCGATCTTGTCCGTGCTGTTCAACGAATCGATACGCTTTACCTGGACCCAGGTTTGAAGCAACTGCTGCTTGCGGGTCAGGCTGTCGGTGCTGTTGAGCGCCACTTCATTTAAAAAAGTCGCAATCGTCGCCGGGTAATGGCTGTCGGGCAGAGCGGGCCGCTCGAACAGCTCCGCCAGCATGTTGGAATTGAAATCGAACCGGCTGTTTTCTCCTCGTTGGGCATGAATACCGGCTACGCCGAACGCCGCAGATAACGCACCCGCGCCGATGCCAATGCCGGCTGCCGGTTTGGTCAACGACGACGACAGTTGCAAGCCCGAACTGGTGGCGCCGAGGCCGCCGCCAATCACCACGCCCAGCAGGTTGGCCCGGTTGACCATGCGGTCGCGCCGGTCGGCAAGATAGCCGCGCACTTCATTGGCGCGCACGATCTCATTGTCGATCTGCGCCACGGTGGCATCCACCTGCAGCGATGCCGCCATGATGCGTTCATAGATGTGTTGATGAAGCCAGAGTATCTGCCAGCGGATCTGCGGCTTGCCGTTTAACCCATAGCTGCGGAGCTTGTCGATGTCGGCTTGCACATGGATCAGGCGCGCTGTTTCATCCAACGTCTGTGCGGTGGCGGGCGCCGGTTGCTGTGCGCCCGCCGCACCGGCGAACAGCAGCAGCGCAGCGGCAACAAGAGCCGTCGGCCTGGAAGACCAACCCATATCTCCAACTTATCAAATCGTTCTATGCCGGGCCTGCGCGCCGCGCCCGGCCTACTGCGGCTCCTGTTGCGGTTTTTGGCCCGGGGTTTCCGGAGAACTGCTCTTCAACCGTCCCCAGTCGACGCCGAACTCGGGAGCGTCTCGCGTGCCGTGCACATGAATCGGAATCATCGCGCCCACGCCATCTTTTTTGAACAGGCGATCCGCGGGCTTCAGCAGAAAGCCCTTCCAGCCGCCTACCATCTGCGAAACGGTCGCGTCCATCCTGGCCGACCCCTCGAAGTTCAACGCGCCATGGTCTACGCCATAAGTGCCTCTTAGTTGAATCAGCGCGCCGGGCACGGAGTATTCCAGCCTGGACAGGTCGATCACGCCGCCCGCCATCTGAAAGTTTCCCTCCATGTGCGACTGCACCTTGTCCGCATCGGGGCTCTTCGCCTCTTTGGGGCGGCCTTGCCCGCGCATGCTCAGCTCTTGAATGCGGCTTTGAATCTTGTCGCTGGTGAACTGCGCCTGGCTCAGCATGAACGCGCCGCCCAGCTTGATGCGCTCGTAGACTGGCTTGGGACCCGGCGGAATATCCATCGAGGCCTTGGTCGTCACCGTCCCCGTCAGCAGAGGCGTGGAGGAGTGTCCGGCCAGGCGCAAAAAGTCGTCGATGTGTCCGCGGTCAACATTCACCGTGAGGACAATATCGTGTCCGCCTTCAAAGGGAGATACCTTGCCCGCGCGGGTGGTCGGCTGCGGTCCATCGGCGTCGGCTGCCGGATCTTTGAAACGTACTACGCGGCCGCTGGTGGTAAAGTGCGAGCTTCCCAGCGTTGCATCCACGGGGTCAAGCCAGGTGTCTCCATCCGTTCCATCCACCTTGGCGTGAAACTTGGTATGCAGTTGCACCGGCGTGCCGAAATGCTTGAGCTGAAAATCCGGCACATCCGCCTCGCCATCGACCAGGATGTTGCGCAATGTGCCTTCGTAGTGACCGGTCGAGGAGAGAATGCCCGCAATGCCCTTGAAGACGCCGAGGTCGGCGTGCTCAAAGCGATAGTCGCCGCTGATGGAGGATTCGCCCGGGTCATCCGCCTGCCAGGGGCCGAAGCTGCCCTGCGAGCGGATTAGCCCGGCGGGGCGCGGATTGGTGAGCTGCGCGTCGAAGCCCATGGGGCCGTCCGCCGTTACCTGCGTCAGGCGCAGATGCACGATGTCGAAGCCGAGCGGCAGTTTTTCCGGCTTATCGGTTTCGAGCACCAGTTGGGCATGGTCGCACTCGATCCGCTCGATGACGAAGCTTGTGAGCATTCCCGAACTGACGGACTGGTTCAGCTTGGCTTGCGGGCCTTTCGGCGGGGCGGTGCCTTGAGGGGCATCGTTTGTTCCGTTCATTACATTTGCCGCATGATTCTTCGCTCCGGCATGGCTTGGGGCGGGCTTTCCTGCGGATGCCGAATCTGCCTGCGGATCATGCTTACGGGGCGGCAAGTCCACATTCAGGCCCATGAGCTGCACCACGGAGATGCGCACCGGCTTGCCCTTCTCATAGCGAAACGGCACATGGAAATGGAAGGAGTCCAACTGGATCAAGGGATTGCCGGTTCCCATGTCTTCGAGTAGGGTCGCAGTACCCAGCCGCTCCGGCGGCCAGATGCGCAGGCCACGGCCCTCCGCCCACACGCCCCACCGGCCATGCAGTCCGTTCCCCAGCGACACATGGAAGCTGTCCAACTCCACGCGCGAATGAAAGCGGTCTTGCAGGGCCTGCACGATGCGCGCCCGCAGATAGGGCTCCGCTTTGCGCGCAAGCACCGCCAGAGTCACCGTGACCGCCACCAGCACCGTCAGCACTACACCCAGCGTTCCCATGAGCCACCGATGTCTCTGCCAAAACGACTTACGCATCTCAACCATTCTTGTCCGTTCCTCTGCCCCAGAATCTTCCTGCGCTTATTCTTGCCGCATTTGCCGGCGGCGCCTGTGCAATAGCGATCAGGCGGCGCATTGGGAAGCTCTTCATTAAGATGCAACTCTGCCGGTGCCGTGCGGGCCAAGCCATAAATGTTAGACTTCAAGGCACAGATGCAAGCGCACATTGAAAACCTGGTTAAGCTGCAAGATGTAGAGTTGGAGCGAACCCGGCTCACTCAGGAAACCCGTGCATTGCCTGTCCAGATCACCGAGGCCGAGGCGGCTCTCTCCGCTGCCCAGCACGAGGCGGCCCAGACATCGGATGCGCTGAGCCGCGAAGAAACCCTGCGTACCCGCCTCGAACGCGAGATTACCGGCCATCGGCAAAAGGCGACACGCCTGGCCGCGCAACGGGACTCCGTCACTACCCCCGCACAGGCCGAAGCCATTGAGCACGAACTTGGTTTTGCCACTGGCGAGATCGAACGGCTTGAGGACGACGAATTGGGCAGCATGGAGCGCACCGAAGCCTTGGAAGCGACGATGGCGGCAACCCGCGCACGCGTTGAAACTCTGGCCGGAGCGCGCGACAAGACCCGCGAGCGTGTCGCGCTTCGCCAACAGGAACTCAGCCGCGAAATGGCCGCTCTTCAAGTCCACCGGGAGGCTCTCCGCCCGCTGATTCCGCCCGAATTGCTTACCCGCTTCGACCGCATCGCCAGCACCCGCGGCAGCGGCCTGGCCCGGGCCGAAAATCAGCAGTGCACCGGCTGCCGCATGAGCATTCGTCCGCAGATGTGGAACCAGTTGCGCGAGGGCGAACTGCTCACCTGCGACAGTTGCAACCGGCTGCTCTATTGGGACCCGGCGCTTGCACCGGTGCAGAAAGCGGCTGAGCCCGCCCTCCTTCCGGGTGCCGGCCGCGCCGTCCGCAAATCCAGGCCGGCGGCAGACTGAGCCCTCTTTCGCCGCGTTCTTCCGCGCCTGCTAACCTTTTCTCAGGGATCGATCTTTCTTGGGATCGATGGTGAAAAGAAGTCCCTTCTTTACAATCTTCTTCGTTCTCTTTTTCGCTATAAGGAGCCGGGCAGTGCAGCGCATTTGTGTCGATATGGATGAGGTCATGGCAGACACGCTCTATGAGCATCTGCGCCGTTATAACGAAGCCTTCGATGAGGCCGTCACTGTGGACGATCTGGCCGGCAAAGGGCTATGGGAGATTGCTCCTCTCGATCGCCAGCAGCAGCTCCGCGCCTTTCTCGATGCCCAGGACTTTTTTGAAGACCTGCCCCTCATGCCGGGCGCGCAGGAAGTGCTCAAGCAACTCACGACGCGCTTCGACGTTTTCATCGCCACCCAGGCCATGACGGTGCCGAACTCGCTGGGGCCCAAGTATCGCTGGCTTCAACGCTACTTTCCCTATATCCCGCCAACGAATTATGTGTTCTGCGGGAATAAGTGCATTCTGCGCGCCGACTATCTTATCGACGACCTGCCCCGCAACTTACTGCGCTTCGAGGGCAAGGGGCTTCTCTATACCGCTCCTCATAACCTGACCGCCACCGGATTTACCCGCGTGAATGACTGGCAGGATGTCGCCGACTATTTTGCGGCAGTTAAAGACTAGGTCGGGTCCGTAACATTGGCGAGTAAGTGAGGGTGTCCTGAGGGGCTGAATTTTTACAAGTTATACCGCTTGTACGGCATGATATCTCCTGCGATGTTCAGATGACGAAAAGGCGCGCGGCACATCCCCAAGGGATATGCCGCGCGCCTTTTCGACTATGCCTTGATCGCGGGTTTGTCGCTTGCCGCTGCGGGAGTTGTAGCGCCCGGTACGGCCCGTGGGCCTGTCGCCGGGGGCACCACCGGACGTGGCGCCATGAGGGGTTGCGCCGCCGGCGGTTGATGCATGGTGACAATGATTGCGGTCGCCGCCTTCTTGCCCACGCACACATAGGAGTGCGGAGTGCTCGCGTCAAAGTAGACCGCGTCGCCCACCTCCAGCGCGCACTGCTGGTCGCCGTGATGAATCTCCAGTTCCCCTTCCAGCAAATAGAGAAATTCGGAGCCCGGATGCATGTGCGCCTTGGGGGGCTGGTTTTTTGCGGGTGGAATGAACTCGGCAAAGTATGGGTCCATGTACCGGTCCGGCACCATGTAGGCCAGGCTCTCAAAATAATAAGCAGGCGTTTCCGCCCCGGTCTGCGGCAGCCGGACGCGGTCTCTGTGCCGGTGAATCCGGAACATTGCGTTCGGTTCGCTCTCAAAGAAATAGGACAGGTCTTTTGAGAACACCATGGCGATCCGCGCCAGGTTGCGCAACGTGGGCACCACCCGCCCCGTCTCCAACTGGGACAGGAAACTGGCTGAGAGCCCCGTGTGCCGTCCCAACTCTACGAGTCCCATCGACTTTTTGAGCCGCAGCCGCCTGATTCGCTCGCCAATATGCTTTTCGGCGATGAACCTCTCGGTGGTCTCCGTGTCCACCTGCGACTTTTGTGTCTCTTCGCTCTGCACCGCGAATTCGGCCATCATTCCCTCATGCCGGCCTCAACGTGCTACTCACGCCAGCTTTTGTGTTGGATGCACGATTTCTTCACTGTTATGGCATCGAAAATAATTCCAATATAACCAAAATACGCTTGCGATCCATCGTACTGTATGTATAGAAAGTGCTTCCGCCTAAGAAGATGCCTGTCTCCTAGGAGCGCTTATTACGGCCACGGTTCTCCAGTTCGATTCGTCTCCCGCTTCACGCTCATTTTTATTGTCGGGCGCCTCGGGAATGCTCGGTCTCGCGGTGCAGCATGCCCTTGCCGAGCAGAAGCTTCCTGTTCTGCAACTTGTGCGCCACGGTCTCACTGCCGACAACCAGTTCTTCTGGAATCCCACTGCCGCGCCAGCGATTCCCCATCTTGATTCACTTGAGGGCATCTATGCTGCCGTCCATCTCTCCGGAGCCAATCTCGCCGCACACCGCTGGACCCGCGCCTATAAGCGCGAATTGACCTCCAGCCGGGTGGGCACGACGCACGCGCTTGCCTGTGCGCTGGCCCGCCTGCGCCGGCCGCCGCAGGTGCTGCTCACCGCCTCGGCCGTCGGTATCTACGGTCATCGGGGCAACGATGTTCTGGATGAGACTTCGACGGTGGGTTCCGGCTTTCTTGCCGACCTGTGCCAGCAGTGGGAGGAGGCGACCAAACCATCCTCCGATGCCGGCATTCGCGTCATCCATCTTCGCTTCGGAGTGGTGATCGGCGCGGGCGCCGGCGCTCTCTCCCGCATGATGCCCATCTTTCGTGCCGGCTTCGGCGGCCCGATTGGTTTTGGCCGTCGATGGATGAGCTGGATCAGCCTTGCCGACGCAGTCGGAGCGATCCTCTTTGCCGCCCAGACTCCCAGTCTTTCCGGAGCCGTCAATCTTACCTCTCCGAATCCGGTCACCAACGGGCAGTTCACGCGGGCCCTTGGCCATGCGCTCCATTGCCCGACGCTTGTGCCCGTGCCGCCTCTTGCCTTGCGCCTGGTGTTCGGCCAAATGGCACGGGAGGCCCTGCTTGCCAGCACGCGTGCCTGCCCCGCCAAACTCACCGCGGCGGGCTTTGAATTCACCTGCCCCACAATCGAGCAGGCCCTCGCAGCAGCCCTGATCCCTGCCCCGTCTCCTCGCCCTCCTATCCGCACCCAGCAGGTGTCTTAGCCAGGTCGCGCCATTCTTGGCTCCCGTCCCTCTGCCGGCCTGGGCGGAAGGGCAGGTGCGATCCGGATGGGAAAGCATAGACGCATACCGGGTGAGTGGGAGATTCCCTGACCGAACCCTTCCAGCCGTCCCCGAGTTGTCCTCCGCCTCCGAGTTATCCTAGAGAGTCCGGCCAAACAGCCTTATCCCGGCCGTCAAAGAGAGCGCGAACCCGTATGTCCGAAGAAATCGTTTCAGAAGCTACGCCCGCCACCCCAGAAGCAGCGCCAACCCAGCCTCCCGTTGCCACCATTGCCACGCTGGGCAAGCATGAAGGGCAGTCCGTTACACTGCGCGGATGGCTCTACAATCTCCGCGAAAGCGGCAAGCTGCTCTTTCCGATCTTTCGTGACGGCACGGGGACCATTCAGGGCGTGGCCCACGTAAAGAGCGTGCCTCCGGCGGTCTTCGAGGCCCTCAAAGGCCTGACGCAGGAGTCCAGCGTCATCGTCACCGGCAAGGTCCGTGCCGACAAGCGCGCGCCCGGCGGCTTCGAGCTCGATGTGGAAGACCTTGAGGTGGTCCAGCGCGTTCCCGAGTCCGACCCCTACCCCATCAGCCTCAAAGACCACGGCGTCGAGTTCCTCATGGAGCACCGCCATCTCTGGGTCCGTTCGCCGCGCCAGTCCGCCATTCTCCGCATTCGCGCCGAAATCATGCGTGCGGCCCAGGAATACTTCGACAGCAACGGCTTCATCCGCACCGATCCGCCCATTCTGACTCCGGCGGCATGCGAAGGCACTTCGACGCTTTTCCCGGTGGATTATTTCGGCGACCCGGCCTACCTCACCCAGTCGGGCCAGCTTTATATCGAGTCCACAGCCCTGGCGCTCGGCAAGGTTTACAGCTTTGGGCCCACCTTCCGCGCAGAAAAATCCAAGACCCGCCGCCACCTTACCGAGT
The DNA here is from genome assembly GCA_015654835.1 of Terriglobales bacterium. Lineage (GTDB taxonomy): Bacteria > Acidobacteriota > Terriglobia > Terriglobales > Acidobacteriaceae > Telmatobacter. The sequence continues at coordinate 17,639 of JAATGG010000246.1, read as the reverse complement.
TCTGGATGATCGAGCCGGAGGTTGCCTATTGCGACCTCGACGGTCTGCTGGAACTGGCGGAAAACTTTCTATCGCACATCGTGCAGAGCGTTCTCAAGAATCGCGCTCCTGAACTGGCCGTCATTGGCCGCGATCCGGCGAAGCTGCAGGCCATTTGCCCGCCGTTCCCCCGGATCAGCTACGACGATGCAGCCGCCATGCTCAACGCCGCCTACAAGACCGGTCAGCTTGAGCAGCCCTTTGAATATGGCAACGACTTCGGCTCACCGGACGAAACCTGGCTCAGCTCGCAGTTCGACCGTCCGGTCATGGTGCATCGCTATCCCGCGGCGGTCAAAGCGTTTTACATGGAGCCCGACCCCGTGGACCCGAAGTTTGCCCTTTGCGTCGATGTGCTGGCGCCGGAGGGTTACGGCGAAGTGATTGGCGGCTCCCAGCGCGTGGCGAGCTACGATCTGTTGAAGAGCCGCATCGAGCAGCAGAATCTGCCCTTGGAGGCCTTCCAGTGGTATCTGGATCTGCGCCGCTATGGCAGCGTGCCGCACAGCGGTTTCGGCATGGGCATCGAGCGCGCCGTAGCTTGGATCTGCGGTCTCGACCATGTGCGGGAGACGATTCCCTTTGCCCGCACCCTGCACCGCATCTACCCGTAGCCGAGCCCGTCCCAGCGTCAAGATGCTCCAGGTCTCGCTTTGAGGCCTGGGGCAGGAAAAACCACCCAGCCCCTGAATCCCGTTCCAGAAGCTCAGGCCAGCTTCATCCCCATCCGCCGCGCGCGCTCTATCGTATGTGCTGACAACGATTGGTGTTTTTCCCGGGCCGCCATTCCGATCCACAGCTTATCCACAGTCTTGGCGCCGAGCAATTGCGCGGTATTGCGCAAGGCAATCGAGGTTCCTGTCAGCAGGGGAATCAGAAGGCCCGGGATTGCCGCCGAAGCGACCAACACCGCCCGGCGCGACAGCACCCGCTTCCGCGGCCGGGGTCCCGCCTGTCCCCAGGGCCAGTAGCCGTACCCGGTCAGCCGCTCCAGGAACAGCCGGGAGAGAGCCGTCACGTTTCCGTGGTTCACGGGGCTGCCCACTACCAGGGAGTCGGCCGTCTCGATGTCGTTGAGAACGTGCTCCAGGTCGTCTCCAAGCACACAGATTCCCCGCTCCAGCCCTGGCACCTGCGCGCACTGGCGGCAGTTGGTGCAAAACTTCAGATGCTGTTCCCTGAGGTAAATCGTGTGCGTCTCCGAGCCTCTTGCCCGTGCGCCTTGAAGAATAGCTTCTACCGCTGTATCGATGGTTTCACCCTCACGGTAGCTGCCGACAATCGCCACGACCCTGCTGATCACTGCGGCCCCCTTGTGCTCCACCTGTAAACCGTTTAAGCGGCCAGTCTACTCCAAACTGTGCCGCTGCATGATCACGGCCTGCGAGCCTGCCGGTCAGGAAAGGCTCTCCGCTGGGTGGGAGTATTCTCCCCGCGGCTGGCGGTGTTCCTCGACCTTCCGGCGCGTCAATCGCCCCTCCTGTTATTCTTGAATCGTGATTCAACCCTCAAGAATCAAGGGATTCGCGGCCATGGCCCTGCTTTTGGCCCTGGCTATCGTTGCCTGCCACAAAGAAGAGCAGGCGGTCGTCGGTGTCGCCCAAAACGCAGTGCAGGCCGAACACCAGGCCCAGATCGCCGCGCAGACTGCCGCCACCGAGCGCGAACGCCAGCGAGCCCAGCTTGCGCATATCCCCCTGCCTACGAAAAGCCTCTATATCGACGTGCACGAGCCCGGAGCCTGGGTCAATCCCTTCATCAGCGTGGACGCCGAGACCGTCAATTTGCGCGTGACGCTGGCCGATGCCAATCCCAGCCCGGTAGGGCAGGGAACCATGCTGCGTCCCGAGGCCGCCCGCCGGCAGGAACTCCAGTTGCGCCCTGCAGCGTTGACCGACGCCCTGATTGCGCTGCCTTCCACCGCGTGGCGCTATGGCCGAGTCGTCGCAATTGCCGAGTCGCCGCTGGCCGCCCGCAAAGACCGCCCCAAGGTGCGCCGCAACGTCGAAGCCGCCATCCAGAGACTCAACGATCTCGGCATCGTCGTCGAAGAGTGGCCGGCCCGGTAGCTAGAGCATTTTCGATTCACCGATGAACATCTCCGGCGTCATGCAGGATGGCAATTCCTTGAGGAAATTGATCCTTGGCATCCTGCGCTCTGTTAAGAGTGAAAATCGAAAACGCCGCAGTCGGCCTTTCGACCGCCTGATCTGCCCACCTTGCCTCTGAGTTAACCGCAATGGCGCAATTTTCCGATTTCTTGTGTGATCCACGACATCTTGCCGGTGGTTCCTCTTCAACTACCATGCATACGTGAGCACATTTTCCATCCTGAAAAACCAGCCGCAGCTTGAACACGAGCGATTTGCCGCGCACCAGGAACTGGAGGCACGGCTCAAGGCGACTCTCCGCGGAGACGTGCGGTTCGACATGGGATCGCGCGCGCTTTATGCCGCCGATGCCTCCAATTACCGGCAGCTTCCGGTGGGTGTGGTCATGCCCCGCGACGCCGCCGACGTGGAGGCGGCCTTGGCCGCTTGCCGCGCTACGGGAGCCGCCGTGCTGCCCCGCGGAGCCGGCACCAGCTTGGCCGGGCAGTGCGCCAATGTGGCCGTGGTCTTCGATTACTCCCGCTATATGAATCATTTGGACTCGGTCGATCCCGAGGCCAAGTTGGCCCGCGTCGAACCCGGCATCGTGTTGGATCGGGTGCGCGAGGCGGCGGAGGTGTATCACCTTACCTATGCCCCCGACCCGGCAACGCACAACCGCTGCACGCTTGGCGGCATGATCGGCAATAACAGTTGCGGCGTGCACGGGCTGCTGGGCGGCAAGGTTGCCGACAACGTCGAAACGCTCGACATCGTTCTCTACGACGGCACGCGTATGACCGTCGGCCCCACCAGTCCCGACCGGCTGGAGGGGCTCGTCCGCGCCGGAGGCCGTCCGGGCGAAATCTATTCCGGCCTGGCCCGCCTCCGCGACCGCTATGCAGGCCTGATCCGCGAGAAATTTCCCCGCATTCCTCGCCGCGTCTCCGGCTACAACCTCGACGAGCTTCTGCCCGAGAATGGATTCCAAGTGGCCCGCGCGCTTGTGGGGACAGAGGGCACTTGCGCCACGATCGTTTCGGCGACCCTCAACCTGACGTCCAGCCCGCCGTTCCGCGTACTCACCGCCTTGGGATTTCCCGACGCATTTCTGGCGGCCGATGCGGTTCCGCTTGCCTTGGAACATGGACCCATCGGATTGGAAGGCTTCGACGGCCTTCTTCTCGACTTCATGCGCCGTAAAAATCTGGCGGTGGACGACGTTTCTTTGCTGCCGCCCGGCGGCGGCTTTCTGCTGGCTGAAATGGGCGCCTGGACTGCCGAAGAGGCTTTGGCCAAGTCCGAAGCCCTGGTGCGCGCCGCGCAAAGCTGGCCCGTTCCGCCCGTCGTACGCACCTACACGGCTGCCGATGCCGCACGCGTGTGGCACGTCCGCGAGTCTGCCCTTGGGGCAACCGTCTTTGTGCCGGGCGAGCCGGAAGGCTGGGAGGGATGGGACGACTCCGGCATTCCTCCCGCGCATCTGGGCGACTATCTTCGCAAACTCTGTGCCCTGATGGCCGAATATGGCTATCGCAGCCCGCTTTACGGCCACTACGGCCAAGGCTGCGTCCATCTCCGCATCAACTTCGATTTCCGTTCGGAAGAAGGCTTGCGCCGCTTCCGCGAATTCATCGACCGGGCCGCCGATCTGGCGATCAGCTTCGGCGGCTCGCTCTCCGGCGAACACGGCGACGGACAGGCCCGCGCCGCCCTGCTGCCCAAAATGTTCGGCCCCGAGTTGATGCGGGCTTTCCACGACTTCAAAACGTTGTGGGACCCCGACAACCGGATGAATCCCGGCAAGGTCGTCGATGCCGTACGCGTTTACGATCCAGTCGAGAATCTGCGTCATGGGCCCGATGTTCATAGCCATGCCCACACGCCGCTTGAAACGCACTTTGTCTTTGCCCATGACGGCGGATCGCTGGAACGCGCCACCGAGCGTTGCGTGGGTGTCGGGGCCTGCCGCAAAACCACCGGCGGCGTCATGTGTCCCAGCTACCGCGCCACCGGGCAGGAGCAGCACTCCACCCGTGGCCGCGCCCGCTTGCTGTGGGAAATGCTGGCCGGGGCGCTGCGCAGCGAGGGCATCCAGAGCGAAGCGGTTCATGAAGCGCTCGACCTGTGCCTCAGTTGCAAGGCCTGCAAGACGGAGTGCCCGGTCCAGGTGGATATGACCGCCTATAAATCGGAATATCTGGCGCAGCGCTACAAAGGCCGTCTGCACCCGCTGCACCATTACGTCTTTGGATTTGCCGACAAGATGGCGCGCCTGGGGTCGCTGACTCCGGCTCTGACGAATGCCATTCTTACCGGCCCGCTGACCAGCCCACTCGTCAAACACATTGTGGGCGTGGCCCAGCAGCGGCAGCTTCCCAGCCTGGCGGCAAAGAGCTACATCAAAATGCGGGGCTCGGAAACTTCCAACGTGCCTCGGCGCGAAGCGCGTGCTGCTGCAGCGCAGACGCCGGCGACGAAGAAGGAACGGGTGCTGTTATGGCCCGATACGTGGAACAACTACTATCATCCGCAAACGCTGGCTGCCGCCGAGAGCGTTCTCACCGAGGCGGGCTTCGAGGTGGAAACTCCCAGGGGGCATATCTGTTGCGGGCGCGCTCTTTATGATTTCGGCCACCTCGATGCTGCGCGGTCCTATCTGGCCAAGGTCCTCGACAAGATGGCTCCGCAGATCGAGGCGGGGCTGCCCTTCATCTTTTTGGAGCCAAGCTGCGCCAGCGTCTTTAAGGATGAGCTTCCGGAACTGTTCCCCAACGACCCTCGCGCTCAGAAAGTGAGAGAACAGGTCTGGCTGCTGGCCGACTGGCTGGCGGCGAAAGCGCCCGACTTTGCGACCGGGCGCCTCAAAGGCGCACACATCCTGATTCATGGCCACTGCCATCACAAGGCGGTGTTCGGCGGCCCGGTCAATGAGATCGCGCTGCTTCGCCAGGCGGGAGCGACGGTCGAACCGATCGAATCGAGTTGCTGCGGCATGGCCGGCCCGTTCGGCTTCGAGGCCGACAAGTTCGAAGTCTCGAAGACGATTGCCAATCTGAGCCTGATTCCCGCGGTCGAGGCTGCCGATTCTACGACCATCGTGGTTGCCGACGGCTTTAGTTGCCGCGAGCAGATCAATCAGCTAGGCCACAAGCAGGCCCTCCACTTTGCCGAAGTGATGGCTCATGATTGCGGTTGCAGCGGCAAGTAAGCAGTTGGAACAAGCCGGATGCCCCACGTTGGTCGCAGGATCATTGCGGCCAACGTGGGGATAGTTATAGGTTTTTATCTCTGGATTTTTACTGGTTTCATTCCGCAATCGCGGCAGTTTTTGCGGCCTAAGCCGCGAGGGCCTCTTCCGCCGCATCCCCCGACTCATCGTTCCAGCGCGAAGCGACAATGGCTGCCGCAATCAGGGAAGTGATCAGGAATAAGTTGAAAAGGTTATCCCAGCCGAAGCGGTGGGCAAACCACGTCACCAGCAGCGGAGCGAGCATCTGCCCTACCGAGCCGGCGCCGTTTACCGTGGCAATGGCCCGCGCCGCATGGCTGAGGGGAACGCTTTCCAGCACGGCTACCGACACCATCAGCGCATCGACCGCGTAGATCATCATGCCCATGGCGGCGATGTTGACCGCCGATGCCCACCAGCTTAGCGGGGCGACAATCGGTTCCAACAGGGCCAGAAAGCCGATGCCGAACAGCAGCAGCGCCGCCACCGGATAGCGTCTGCCGCCGAAGGACCGTGCCGAAAGCTGCACGGCGAACAGCGCTCCGGCGAACCCGAAAAGCTCAAAGAGCGAAGTCGTCGAAGCGGCTCGTTCTTCGGACGAATGGGTGGTCTGCACGAGGTAAAGCGGCAGCCAGAATAGCAGGGCATACCGCGTCATCTTGAGGAAGAAGTACATCGCCGAGATGGTGCGGATGTGCCCGTTGGCAAAGACGCTCCACCATCCCGAGCGCCACGCGGAGGAGGGCGCAGGCAGAGGAGCGACGGGTTGCAGCCCGACTGCTCTCGGATCGTCCCGCGTGACGCGATAGAACCAGAGCGAGAGCACGACCAGCAGTAGCGGGGGCAGCATCAGGCAGCGCCGCCATCCCCACGAGGGCAGCAGAATAGTGGTGGTTGCGCACCACAGCGTCAGGCTCGCGGCCAGCACGCCACCGAGCGAGTAGCTCGCGCTCCACCAGGCCAGAACGCCGGGCCGCTCGCGGCGATGAAACCAGGTGGCCAGCAGCAGCGCCAGGGCGGGAAAGCCCATCCCTTGTCCGAAGCCATTCAGCAATTGCAGCCCCAGCAGCCCGTGAGGCGTATGCACCAGCAGCATGGCCGCCGTGGCAGCCGCGGAAATCAAGCCGCCGGTGAGCGCCACCCGGCGCGGCCCCCTGGCGTCAGCCCACGCGCCGGCCACCAAATGCCCCAAGACATAGGCCAGCGCGAAGGCCGAGAGCAGCCGCGACAGGTCGCCGGCCACAAACGGCGCGCCCGGCAGCAGCCGCACCGTGCGCAGATTTTCGCGGCAGAGATAATAGCCGGCATAGAGCAGCCAGCTTGCGGTGAATGCAGAAGAACGCCAGTGCTGATAGGGATTCTGCCGGTGGGGCATCGGTCTTTCGTCCTCTCAGAATTGCTGAGCCCAGGCTCGTGTGCTTTTGCGGCGTGCTTTACTCCGCCCTGCTCGGTTCGGTCCTGGCCGGTCCAGGTCCGCTCTGGCCTATTCCACCTTGTCCAGGCTGGCCTGGGCCAAGTCCGTTCTGCTCCGCCCAGGCTCGCGTCGTCCGGCGCCCCAGGGCGTCCACCGTAATCAGCAGTTGCAGAGGCTTTTCGCTTGCGAGGCGCTCCAGCAAGCCGGCAGGAAACCGTCCCCGGGTGGTCAGATCTTCAAACAGGGTGCGCAGCGCCTCCTCATCGGTGGCTTGGGCATACAAGGTCGAGGGATCTTCGGGAAGAATCGTCAATAGCGCCGCGTGGGCAACCGGGCTGGTGAGCGGCTGTCCACTGGCTAGCCGGTCCGTGAGGGTGTCGGTCCGGTGAATAGCGAGGGCCGCCCCACTCGGGTTTGCCGCATTCAAGCCGGAAGAATCCAGCAGCCAGCGCAAGCGGTTTCCGCCCTGCCATGCGGCTGGGGAGGCACCCGAGATCCTCACCGTGGCAAAGCTAGCCGGGGAACTGCCGGCAATGGGCGCATTGAGCGAAGTTTCGACGCCATAGCGGCCCGCGATCCATACCAGGGGATAGAGTCCAGACGAGAGCCGGTCGCGGCTTTCCGGGGCTACGGTCAGCAATACCGCGCTGCGCCCTGCCAGAATATGGTCCCAGAAGCGGAGATAGTCCGCACGGCTCTCCAACTGGTGGCGCAGCAGCAGAACGCAGATCAGCAGCGCAAACAGCGCGGGGCGCATCAGCACGATCTCGCTCAGGGCGGGAATTGCCGCCTTTTTCGATGCCTCGTCGGCGGGGGCGGCCGAGCGCTCCGCGAGCGGGTCGAGGGGGTTGATCCGCGGAGCCGCCACGGCGGGCGAAAACTGGGGCACATAGCTGCCCGTCGGCAACAGGATGCGGACGCCCACCGCCGCCGCCGACCCGTAATACGAAACCAGGCGCTTGCGCACCTCGTTGGCGCGGACCCGCACCGTGGCGTCGGAACTGGGGTCGTAGGAGGCGTCCCGGCCCAGCAGGTCGATGCCGATCGAGCGCTCTTTCAGCGAGTCGGTCCGCCCGTCCAGAGTCACCCGCACCACGTAGCGCAAGAACTCGCAGGAGCGTTTGCTGGTGCGGAAGTGCACGCTCCCACAGACGCGCTCCAACTCGGCTTCTACCGCGGCGTGGCGCTGGGCAGCCTCCTCGAAACTCCTTGGCAGTGGAGGCACTGTGACCATCGTTTCCGCCTCCTTAAAGGAATCATTTCGAAACTTGGCAATACCGTCAGGGTAGCCGGGTTCCATTAAAGGCTCTTGAAAGCGGCATTCCGCCGCTGACATTCCTTTGACAGTTTGATGAATGCCCGGCGAATTGTTTCCGGTTAAGTTGATTGTTTTCAATAAATATTGTGGACGCTGAACCGTTAACAACCTGCCTTTTCGTTTGCTGGGAACGTAACAATCGGTTTATGCCGCACCCCAGGGTCTTTGTTCTCGTTCCCACAGAGGACCGCGTCCAACTTTTCCTCACTGCGCACTTCAACTGCAATTCACCCATGAACAATTTCCAGGAGACAGTGACCTATGCATAGATCGACCCATCTTTTTCGGCAACAAGCCCTGCGACGGCCGCTGGTTATTTTTGGCTTTTTGCTGGTGCTGGTGTTTGCCTCGACCCAGAGTCGCGGGCAAGCAACCCAGGGCGACATTGTCGGTTCCGTCCGGGACGGTGCCGGCGCGGTCATACCCGGCGCTGCCATTACGCTCACCAATACGGCAGAAGGCGCCGTCCGCACCACCACCAGCAACGGCACCGGCGACTACCGCTTTGCGGACGTGAAGGCCGGCCACTATGCGCTCGATGTTTCCGCGCCCGGCTTTGAAAAGTGGGCTGCTACCGGAGTGGTGCTGGAGGTTCGCCAGGAGCTTCGCCTCGATGTGAAGCTGGCCGTGGGAACCGTGCAGCAGCAGGTGACCGTCAGCGGAGACGCCGTCAGCGCCATCCAGACCGATTCGCCCACTATCAGCGACACCTTCACCACCGACGACGCCGACAACCTGCCCGTCAACACCCGCGCCAGCTTTTCGGGCACCAGCGCCGCCAACATCTTCGGCGTCCTGCCCGGCGTGCAGGCGGACGCTTCCGGCATCTCGCTGCAAGGCGCACTGCCGTTCGAGGTCGAGGTTTCGGTGGACGGCGTAACCACCAAGAGCACTGCAGGCGGCAACTTTATCGGCGACGCGTTCCCGTCCACCGAGTCCATCTCCGAGATTCGCGCCGACGGCGTCATGGCCAATGCCGAGTACAGCGATCCTGCCCAGATCATCGTCACCACCAAGGGCGGCACCAACAGCATTCACGGCACCGGTTTCTGGTATTACCAGAGCTCGGCGATGGATGCCATTTCCTACACCTATCCCACCACCACGACCAAGCCCAGCGTTCACGGCAACACCTTCGGCGGCAGCGTGGGCGGCCCGGTGGTCTTTCCTCATCTCTATAACGGCCACAACAAGAGCTTCTTCTTCGGTACGTATGAAGGCTGGCGCCACCCGGCACAGACCACGATTCTGGAGAAGGTCCCCAGCACGCTCATGAAGCAGGGCGACTTCTCCAAATACACCGCGAGCGGCTTCGCCGGGCTCAACAATCCCTTTACCGGCGGCAGCTACGGCACGTCGATCCCCAGCGGTTCGCTCAGCAAGATCGCCCAGGACACCCTCAAGCAGTTCTATCCCGACCCCAACATCGGCGATCCGACGGCTTACACGGATAACAGCATCGCCAACTGGCAGCAGAACGTAGACGCCAGCGGACACTCCGACCAGTTCGATATTCGCGGCGACCAGTATTTCGGTTCCAACCAGAAGTTTCTGATCTGGGGCAAGTTCACCTGGAAGAATTACCCCACCAGCACGGCCGAGCTTCTCAATGTTCCTTCTGCGCTGAACACCAGCCAGAACCGGGCCATGAAGATCGACACCAACTGGAGCATCACGCCCAACCTGATCAACGAAGGCGGCTTCGGGTTTACCCGCTATATTAACGGCAAAACGAACAGCTTCGATGGATTGGCGTGGACCAACGGCGAAGGCTGGCAAGGTCTGCAAAACTTGTTCTACAACGGCATTCCCGAGATGGACTTCAATCACATCCGGAGCCTCACTGCCGATCGCTTGACCAGCTTGAACAAGTCGTTCACCTACGACTACAGCGACGTGCTCATCTGGACCAAGGGCAATCACAGCCTCAAGTTCGGCGTGAACATACAGACCCTTGAGGCCATCACGCCCCTCGGTTTCAACGGCGCAGACAACTACGGCACCTATGCGTTCAATGCCAGCGGCAGCAGCACCGGCATGTTCACCGGCGTCGATTTCGCCGACTTTCTGCTCGGCCTTCCCAACCAGACGTTCTATGACGTGGTCAAGCAGGACAACGACGGCCTCTCGACCCACTACCACTTCTATGCGCAGGACGAGTGGCGCGTGAATCCGCAGTTGACGCTCTCCTATGGCGTCCGCTACGAACTGCACCCCGGCTACTACGACAAGTACGGCGACATCGGCAACTTCGATCCCAGCGTGCCTCTCTCGGGCCGCGCCATTTACCCTGACGGCAAGCAGGCGCTGATGTCGCAATACTTCCTGGCGAGCGCCAACGCCTGCGATCCCGACGGCCTCAACAACACCAACTCCGCGGTCGTGAACGGCGCGCCTTGCATGCCTGTCCAGGGCAACAGCGCTGCCGGCTTTCCCTCGGGCCTCAAGAAGTATCCGCACCTGCGCTTCATGCCCCGCTTCGGCTTTGCCTATCGCCCGATGGGCGACGACAAGTGGGCCATCCGCGGCGGCTTCAGCATTTACAACATCAACCTGCTGGGCACCAACTTCTATTCGCTGACCGGCACGCTGCAGGCTCAGACGCAGCAGTTCCAGAACACCTATAACCAGAGCGGAACCACTCCTGCTTCTCGCATCGGCTATCAATGGCCGGCCATCGACGCGCAGGGCGCCGGCGTCAATCCGGCTCCCGCATACGGCAGCGATTACTTCGGCACCGCCAACAGCACCAACTGGAAAGATCCCTACACCGAGCAGTGGTCCATGGGTGTGGATCACGATTTCGGCTCCGGTTATGCGGCGCGCGTCGCCTACATCGGTTCCGAGACTCACCAACTGGTCTGGGCGCCCGACGAAAACACGCTGCCTTACTCCAACACCACTTCCGCCTATCTGGCGCCTATCAGCTCGCGCCTCTTTCCTAACTTCGGCCGCATTAACACCCGCTCCACCGGAGCCAACGAGAGCTACCAATCGCTCCAGGTGGAAGCCAGCCACCGCCTGCAGCACGGTTTGGAATATCACTCCACCTTTACCTGGGCCAAGGCACTGGCCGACAACCAGGGGCCTGACACGCTCGATTCCGGCGGCTCCAATTCCGGCTTCGGAGGAGAAGGCGGCGGCGGCCGTGCGACCTCCATCCTCAATCGCTACGCCGATTTCGGCAACGTCTATGGAACCCGCCGGCTGCGCTGGAACACGACGGCCCTCTACGATCTGCCGTTTGGCCGCGGCAAGCAACTCGGCTCCAATATGCCGCGCGTTGCCGACCTGCTGGTAGGCGGCTGGCGCTTGTCCTCCATCCTCACCGTGCAAACCGGCCCCTATGAGACGCCTTACTTCCCGGCGGGCGAAGGCGACCCCTCGGGCACCGGCTCCGGCTTGAACGGATCTCTGGGCAATGGGACCGGCAGCTTCGACGGCGGCCACCGCGACCAGCACCCCGACGAGATTGCCGGCGTCAGCGTGAACCCCGCGAACAAGGGCCGCCTCAACTGGATCAATGCCGGGGCATTTGCCTGCGCGGGCGATCCTAACTGGCGTCCCGGCAATGCCTGCGCCACCGGCAACGCCGGTGCGTCGGTTTCAAACGCCGCCGGCAAGGTGATCTGCACCAACTGCGAGCAGATCAACGGCGTCATTTATCAGGTTCCCAATCCCATCGGACGCTTCGGCAACGGCCAGTCCGGCTCGGTTGAAGGCCCCGGCCTCGTCAACCTCTCCGCCGGTCTCAGCAAGACCTTTGCCGTGACGGAACGGTTCAAGATCAGGGCCGAAGGCACGTTTACCAACGTCCTCAACCACACCAACCTGGGAGACCCGGTCATGGATCTCAGTTCCTCCAGCTTCGGTGTGATCACCAGTTCCATCGGATCGGACTTTGGCGGCGCACGTACCGGCCAGGTTTCAATGCGGCTGGAATTCTAAAAACAGGCGAATCCTCTTGTGGCGTGGGCCTTCCGGTCCACGCCATTTTTTGGCCGGCCCCGCATCGATACAGGACGCGCGCATCTGCTTACAACTTATGGCGAGCAAGCTGCGTCCAAGGCGGTGAGGTTGTCGTGGAGTTTCCCTCAAGGGGGTGCACGCCGGCCATCGCATCCGGCTCCCGCGAAAGTAGGCGCGATTTGCGGCATACCGGCGAATTTTGATACGCTCAGGCATTCTTCGAGATGAGCGAAAGGAGACATTCGTCATGGCAGAGGAAAACAAGACATACGGACTGGCGTGGTTTCTGGCAGGTGTCGGGATCGGCGCTTTGGTGGGGGTTTTGTATGCCCCGAAGAGCGGGCGCGAAACCCGCGACGACATTTTGACCGGTGCGCGGGACGGCACAGAATATCTGCGCAATCGTGGCCGTCAGGCCGTCGATCAGGTCGGCGTGCTGGTGGACAAGAGCAAAGAGCAGGTCAGCGAATACGCCGAGCGTGGCCGGGAAGTGGTCGACCGCGGGCGGGCGCAGTGGGAAGAGTTTGTCGAGCGGGGCAAGAACCTCGTCACCGACCAAACCTCGCGCGTGACCGCGGCGGTAGAAGCAGGCCGTCAGGCCTACAAGACCACCTCGACCCCCACGGCGGAATAACAGCGACGCTATCTTTATCAGGCCGGGCCATTTTCGGCCCGGTTCTCCTCCGATCATCCACTCCGGAACCGGGCGCAAGGGTGGCTGAGTACACTCCGCGCTTAGGTTCCGGATAGTCTGCTGCTTCCCGGGGCCGCGTAGTAAACGTTGTAGCAAGGCCGCAGGTGTTCTGCGCGAGACGAGTCCCATGCCGAACTGGAATCACGATACGATCCTGCTTCTCTTTGTCGCTGTCACAGGACTGGCCGTTTTGCTGCAGGCTGTCTTGCTTTTCGCAATCTTCATGAGCGTTCGCAAGACCTCGCAAGTGGTACGCCAGGGAGCGGACGATCTGCGTTCTTCCGTGCTGCCCGTCATCTACAGCAGCCGCGAGCTTTTTACGCGGGTTGCGCCCAAGATTGACGCCGCCGCCGCCGATCTGGCAGAACTGGTGGAGGGACTGCGTGTCCAGGCCACGCATCTCGAAGCCGCGGCCACCGAGATTACCGACCGTGTGGGCCGCCAGGCCAACCGCGTAGACGGTATGGTGACAAGCGTACTGAACACGGTGGATCGCGCAGGAAATTTTGTGCAGGATGCCGTCAGCGTGCCGATGCGCCAGATCTCCGGCCTGATAGCAGCCGCCCGGGCCATTGTGGAGTCGCTTCGCACTCCCGCCGATCCCGCGGCTCGCCCGACCCATGGGCCCCATGGGCCCGACGACAAAGATCTTTTTGTCTAAGGGAGAGCGCGATCTTGGCAGGTACGCTCTAAACGATCCATCCCCCGCCCACAACCTCGTCGCCATCGTAGAAAATGACGGACTGGCCCGGCGTCACTGCGCGCTGCGGCTCGTCGAAGGTGGCGATGCATTCCTCGCTGCCGGCCGGCTCCAGGGTGGCCCAGGCAGGCTCGTGCCGGTGGCGAATCTTGGCCCGCACCCGCATCGGCTCCGTCAGTCCGGGAATGCTGATCCAGTTTAGCCGGCGTGCGCGCAGGGTGCGGGTAGCCAGTTCCGCATCGGCTCCCACGGTCACGCGATGGCTGACGGGATCAATCTGCAGCACGTAAAGCGGTGAAGACGAAGCCACGCCCAGCCCCTTGCGCTGCCCCACCGTGAAATTCGAAATTCCCTCGTGCCGCCCCAGCAACTCGCCGCTTGATGCGACCAGTTCGCCGGCTGTTTCCGGCGCCCGCTGCCCCTGTTCTTCAAGATAAGCCGTCAGGAACTGCTTGTAGTCGCCGCCGGGAATGAAGCAGATTTCCTGCGAGTCGGGCTTTTCAGCCAGAGCCAACCCACGCTGCCGCGCTACTTCGCGCACCTCGGGCTTGGTGAGCCGTCCCAGCGGAAAAATCGTGTGGGCCAACTGCTCCTGGGTCAGGCCGAACAGAAAATATGTCTGGTCTTTCGCCAAGTCGGCGGGCCGCTTCAAGATCCATCGGCTGCGCTTGGGGTCGAACTCGTTTACCGCGTAATGTCCGGTGGCGATGCGGCTGGCTCCGATGCTGCGCGCCGTCTTGAGCAACTGGTCGAACTTGAGGTGATTGTTGCAGAGAGAGCAGGGGATCGGGGTGCGTCCGGCGAGATATTCGCTCACAAACGGGCGGACTACATCCTGCTCGAACCGCTCTTCCTGGTTGACCACATAGTAGGGAATGCCGAGGTGCTCGGCGACCCGGCGGGCATCATACACGTCGTCGAGCGAGCAACAGCGGCCCGCCTTGGGCGCGTCGGGAATGCCGTGCTTGCCGGCCAGCCGCGTCTGGTCCCAAAGCTGGAGCGTGAGCCCTACTACGGTGTCGCCGCCCTGGGCGAGCATTGCCGCCACCGTCGAGGAATCCACCCCTCCGGACATGGCTACGGCAATCGTTGTGTGTTCTGTCATGGGTGTCATGGGGAAATCTCTTCTCAAATGTCCTGCTCTAGTATCCGGTTCTAGCCGAGCGTTCCGGCCTCAACCGGCGACAGCGCCCGCAGGTGCTCCACGGCTTCGGGAACTACCATCAGCACGTAATCCACATCCGCTTCGGTGGCCGTCTTCAGCAGGCTAAAGCGCAGGCTGGCACGGGCGCGGGTCTTGTCCACACCCATGGCCATCAGCACGTGGCTGGGCTCCGTGGCTCCGGAGTGGCAGGCCGACCCGCCCGACACGGCCACACCCTTCAGGTCGAGCGCAATGACCAGCGCTTCGCCCTCCAGTTGATCGAACCAGATGTTGGTCGTATTGGCCACCCGCGCAACATCCCTGCCGCTATTCAATCCTGTGCCCGGCAGCTTTAAAATCTCTGTTTCCAGGCGGTTGCGCAACTCCGTCAGCCGGTCGAGTGTCCCGTCTTCAAGGCTGTGCATTGCCAGTTCCGCTGCTTTGCCCAGTCCCACGATTCCGGGAACATTTTCGGTGCCGGCACGCCGCCGGCGCTCATGGCTTCCGCCCACCAGCAAGGACTCTACCGGGGTGCCGCGGCGCACGAACATGGCTCCGACGCCCTTGGGCCCATGCATCTTGTGGGCGCTGATCGAGAGCAGGTGGCAGCCGAACCGGCGCACGTCGAACTTTACCTTGCCCGCGCCCTGCACCGCGTCAATGTGGAAGAAAACCCCAGCCTCGGCGGCAATTTTGCCGATCTCTTCAACCGGTTGCAGCACGCCGGTTTCGTTGTTGGCCAGCATCACGCTGACCAGCCGGGTCTGGGGCCGCAGGGCCTGAGAGATGCCTGCCGGATCGATCAGCCCGTTCGGCTGCGGAGCTACATAGGTGGTTTCGACGCCCCGCTCAGCCAGCCGGTGAGCTGTCTGCAGGATCGCCGAATGCTCAATCGCCGTGGTGACGAAGTGGTCGCCCGGTCGCAGCAGCCCGAATAGCGCGGTATTGTCGCCCTCGGTGCCGCCGGAGTTGAACACCACCTCGGCCTCATGGCAGTTGAAGAACTCCGCCATCGTCTCCCGGGCCCGGTCCACGCCGGTGCGCGCCTGCTGCCCATGCAGATGGATCGAAGAAGCGTTGCCGAAGTTCTCCATCCAATAAGGACGCATGGCTTCCATCACCTCAGGCAACAAAGGCGTTGTGGCGTTGGCATCCATATAAACTCGGCGCATCGTGTTCTCCTGCCTAAATTGTACGGGGAATCCGGTTTTCGCGCCCTGTTTGCGCAGCCAAGTGAGGAATTCACGCTCTGCGTTGCCGAGAATCGCTGCCGGTCTGGTAAAGTGCGTTCACGGCATTGCCCTCATGGCGCGTGCCGTTCAAGGAGCCTTCCCACGTCGACGCCATCACCCCGGAGAATGCCTTCATCACCACGGCGTACGGTACCCGCGCGGGCATGGCCGCCTTCGGCATTGCGCACTTTATGGATCACTACGGCCAATTGGTCGAGTACCTGCGCATGAATGGCATCGTTCCCCCGGCCAGCCGCGGCGGCATGTGAAAGCTTCTTTGCAGGCAAACAAAATGGCCGCAGGCGTGACGCGCCCGCGGCCATTTCTGCTCCCGATGGTTGCCGCTTACATCGACTGCGCCTTGATGCCGCGCTCGGCAAGAGCCGCGCTGATGACGTCGGTATATTTGTTTCCCGAGCCGGTGTTGAACAGCACCACACGGTCGGAAGGCCGCAGGAATCCCGTCTCGATCAGGTGGTCGTAGCCGGCCATCGAGGCCGCGCCCTCCGGCGAAAGCAGCACGCCTTCGTTGCGTGCCCAATCCAGCAGCGACGAGAACAGAATCTCATCGCTCAGGGCCACGCCGGTCCCGCCCGACTCGTGCAGAATCTCAAGCAGAATGCTGTCGCCATAGGGCTTGGGCACGCGCAGACCGGAGGCAAAGGTGTGTGCATTCTGCCACATCTGGCTCACTTTTTCGTCCTGATCGAAGGCCCGCACCACAGGCGCGCAACCGGCGGCCTGCACGGCAATCATCTTGGGCCGCTTGCCCTTAACCCAGCCCAACTGCTCCATTTCTTCAAAAGCTTTCCACATGCCGATCATGCCTACGCCGCCACCCGTCGGATAAAAGACGGCATCGGGATATTCCCAGCCCAACTGCTCCACGAGCTCATAGCCCATGGTCTTTTTTCCTTCCACGCGGAAGGGTTCCTTGAGAGTGGAGAGGTCGAACCAACCTTCGGCGGCCTTGCGCTCCGCCACAATCTTGCCGCAATCGGAGATCAGGCCGTCCACCAGCGTCAGGTGCGCGCCGTGGGCCAGACACTCCACCTGGTTGGCCATCGGCACATCTTTGGGCATGAAGATGTGCGCCTCGATGCCGGCAGCGGCGGCGTAGGCCGCCAGCGCGCCGCCGGCGTTTCCGGCTGAAGGCGCCGCCACTTTCGTGATCCCATATTGCTTGGCCATGGTGATGGCCATCGACAGTCCGCGGGCCTTGAAGGTGCCGGTAGGGTTGGCGCCCTCTTCCTTGAGCCACACATTCTTGTTTCGCTTGCTGGGCATCATCGGGGTCCAGCCCTCGCCCAGGGTGACGGGCGTGACCGGGGGGAGCACATCGCGGTAGCGCCACATCCCGCTCCAGGCGGCGTCCGCGGGCGCTTTGCCGATGCGGTCGCGCGCGGCGATGCCCTTGGCTTCGCTCAGGTCATAGCGGACGTAGAACGTACCTCCGCACGCGGGGCAAACGGTTTTGGGTGTTGTAGCGTCTGTGGTCTGCTTGCAGCGGGAGCATTCAAGTCGCGCAATAGAAGGCATATCTCTAGATTAGAGCAGTTCTCCTACTTGAGTGGTGTTTCCATGGGAGTGCAGGGTGGAGTTTTCGCTTTACAGCGATAGGAGAACAGATAGAACGGACCCTGCGGGTCTTCGGGCATCGGAAAACACGATCCGATGCCCGGTGCCTCGCTTCTTTGCATGTCCCCTGCGGGTCGGGCGTTCCAGTTGACCATCCCCTCGGCTTTCGCTAAACTAAGAAATTGCGAGGGATGCGGCTGTGCTTGCATTCTGGTCCGCATCATCTCTG
>JAATGG010000181.1 GCA_015654835.1 Terriglobales bacterium | reverse complement strand
GTAGTTGGACGATTGCGCTTCGTATTGGTGGCGAGCCTCATCCGTGAAGGCATGGCGTCTGCCGCCGTCGAACAGCAACTCCGTGGCCTGTGCCCCCAGCGACCATAGCGAGCTGGGTCCCTGAATCCAAGTGCCGCCATGCGTGCTCTCGAAGCCGCCGCCGCCGCCCAGTGAAATGGTGGGATAAAACGCGCTGATCGCGACACCCACCTGGGCGTTGGCTGCGGCCACGCGCCGTTCGGCACCCGCAACGTCGGGCCGGCGCTCCATCAATTGCGAAGGCACTCCGACAGGAATATTGGGCAGAGGCAGATCGAGCGGCGCGGCCGGCAGCGTCACCTGACCGGCTTCGCGGTTGATAAGCGTCGCAATGGCGTGTTCAAACTCGGCACGCCCCTCGTTGATGTCGATAAGCTGAGCCCGCGTCGTTTCAAGCTGTGTGAGAGCCTGGGCCACCACAACCTGGGTAACGGCTCCGCCCTTCAGCAGGCGCTGGTTCAGTTCCAGTTGCCGCTGAAAGTCGTTCACTGTGGACTGGAGAAGCCGGCTTTGCGAGTCCAGGCCGCGCAACTCGAAATAGTCCTGGGCCAGTTCCGCGTGCAGGCTGAGATCCAATGCCGCCATGTCGGCAGCACTGGCCTGTGCCGTGTCTCGCGCCTCTTCGACCGTGCGGCGAATCGCACCCCAGAAGTCCGGCTGCCAACTGGCCTGACCTTCGAGCTGATAGTCGTTGTAGGTGGTGGTCGAATTGGCGCTGCTAATCAGCGGACGGTTCGACGACACCCGGTTGCGCGAGAAAGCCGGTCCGGCGGAAAGCGTGGGGAAAAAGCTGGCGCGCGCTACCTTCACCTGATCGCGAGCGGCCAGGTAGGTTTCGAGCGAAGCGCGCAGCGTCTGGTTTTCCGGCGTAATCTGCTCTTCGAGCTTATTGAGTTCCGGGTCCTTGTAGACTTCCCACCACTTGCCGGTCAACATGCCGTCCGAGGGCGAAGCGGGCTTCCAGCCGCCATTGACGGGGCTCGGCGGAGGCGCCACAACAACCGACGCTCCCGTCTCCTTGTAAGAGGTCGGCGCGGTATAAACGGGGCGGCTGTAGTTAGGCCCCACCGGCTTGCAGCCTGCCAGCAGGCCAAGCCCCAGCAGAGCGGCAACGGAAACGAAGCGGCCGGAACACCGATGCGCAGAATGATTCGCAAGCTTCCGCATGGCTACTTGCCTCCCGCGTTTGCGTGGCTAGCCGGGGTCTCCACGTAGACCTTTTCGCCCTCAATCAGCGAGTCCGGCGGATCTTGGACGACGCGGTCGCTCGGGTTGAGGCCGGAGATAACCTGCGCAGTGGCGCCATCGTCCACACCGATGGTGATGGGCACCAGATGAGCGACGCTGTTGCCGTCGATGATGCCGATGCGCAACCCCTCATGGCGGAAGATGAGCGCAGAGACCGGTACGATGAACGTGGGGCCGACCGGCGGCGTCTTGAAGTGGACCTGCGCCAGCGAGCCGGCATACAGCTCGCCCGAGCGGTTGTCCACATCGACCTCTACCAGCAGCGTACGGCTCACCGGATCGATGGCATCGGCAGTGCGCACCAGAGTACCCTCGTAAGTCTTGTTGGGATGCTCGGGAAAGGTGATGCCGATCTTTTCGCCGCGCTTCGCCGATTGCGAATACATCTGCGGAAGATTGGCATACACGCGCAGCGTCTGCAAAGCCTGCATGTGGAAGAGCTGATTGGACCCGCCCTGGTTGATCAACTGGCCAGTGTCCGTATTGCGGGCCGTGACCACGCCGTCGAACGGCGCATATACCTTCTCGAAAGACTGCAGTTCGCGAAGCCGCTGCAGGTTGGCCTGTGCGGACCGGACAGCCGCCGACGTCGCTGCTGCCTGGTTGACGAAGGTCTCCGTATCCATGTGCGAAACGGCGTCGGAGCCGACCAGTCCCGAGTAGCGCTCAGCCTGCGTTCTGGCGTTGCCCGCCGTGGCCTGCGCGTTGGCCAGGTCAGCCTCGGCCTGGGTCACCTGCTGGTCAAGCTCGGGGGTGGCAATCACCGCCAGCAGCGCGCCCTTCTTGACCCGCGCGCCAATGTCGTAGTACCAGCGCGTAACATAGCCCGACGTACGCGCAAAAATGGCGGCATCGGTATACGAAGTTACGTTGCCCGGCAGCACCAGGTTGTCCAGCGGCGCAGCCAGCTTGGGCGGCGCAACAATCACCGCGGGCGGAGCCATCTCCGTGGTATGCCGCGCCAGCGCTGCCTCTGCGGAACGGCGTGGCAAAATACCGGCAACCGCCAGCACTACGGCTACGATCAGGGCGATCAGCACGCCCAGCAGAGCCTTGCGCGGCGAAATGGGCGCGTGCTCGGGCGCTTTGCTTTGATCGTGATCCGGCTGCGGTGCCGACTGTTCGTGCGACTTGGATTCGTTCGTCATAAAGTTACTCCGAAGGCTACTGGTCAAACTCGTCGAAAGCCATGGCCCCTGCTTCAGCCCGGGCTGCCTTGCGGCGCCGTCCCAGCCAGCCATGCACGACAGAGAAGGAAGAAGGAACAAAGAACAGCGTAGCCACTGTGGCCAACAACAATCCGCCGATGACGGCGCGGCCCAGCGGCGCATTTTGTTCGCCGCCGTCGCCCAGTCCCAGGGCCATCGGCACCATGCCGATAATCATGGCCAGGGCGGTCATCAACACCGGCCTGAAGCGCACAAAGCCCGCATTCAAAGCGGCCTTGCGCGCATCGCCCACCAGTTCTTCCAACTGCTCGCGGGCAAACGTAACCACCAGAATCGAGTTGGACGTGGCCACACCCATGCACATGATAGCGCCGGTCAGTGCCGGCACGCTCAAACGGGTGTTGGTGAGAAACAGGAACCAGACAATGCCCGCCAGCGCTGCCGGAAGAGCCGCGATGATCAGGAATGGATCGAGCCACGACTGGAAGTTGACCACGATCAGCAGATAAACCAGCAAAATCGAGAAGGCCAAACCGGCCAGCAATCCAATGTACGACTTGTACATCGTTTCGCTCTGGCCGCGCAGCACCACGTGCGTGCCGCGTGGCACATCGTGGTTCTTCTGGTGCGTGGCAATGATCTTTTCCATCGCCCGCGTCACACTGCCCAAATCCGTTCCATCGACATTGGTATAGATATCGAGAACCGGCTGAACGTCGTAATGGCTGACGGTACCCAATTCGGACCCAGGTTGGATGTCGGCCAGGTTGCTGAGAACCTGCACCGGCGTGGGTATGCCCGGAGCCGCGGTGGAGGCACTGCCTAACGATGCCGAAGACGTGGCAGGAACGCTGCCCGGAGCCGTAGCAGAAGCCGCGCCCATGGCGGCTGCGTTGATCTGCTGCGCCGCGGCCGGGCTGGTGATCGGCATACTCTGCAGCTCGGCCATGGTATCGATCGCATATTGCGGCGACTGAACCGCGATGTTGTAAGTTACACCGTTCTTCGGGTCCAGATAGAAGCTGGGAGTGGTCTGGAAGCTGCCGCTGAGCGCAACCAGCAGGTTCTGGGCCACGTTCTGCTGCGTCAGGCCAACCGTCTGGGCGCGGGTACGGTCCACATTCACCGTCAGGTTGGGATCATCGAAAGGCTGCTGGATGCGCGCATCCGCGGCGCCGGGAACATAGCGGACCTCGTTAAGCATCCGCTCCGCAAGGGCGCGGTTGCCATAGAGGTTCGGCCCCACCAGTTGAATATCGATTGGCGCGGACAGGCCGAAGTTCAGAATCTGGGTGACGATATCCACCGGCAGCACGTAAAAAGTGACGCCCGGATACGCGTGAGCCAGCGTATCCCGCAGATGCTCGACGTACGGTCCGGTCGGATGATGGTCCTCGCTCAACTGAACCTGAATATCCGCGTCGGCTGGCCCGATGGGCGCCGAAGTCGAGTAAGACAGGTTGATGCCCGAGGTCGGCAAGCCAATGTTATCGACGATATTGACGATCTCTTTGGCCGGAATCTCCTGGCGAATCGTCGAGTCGACATGATCGCAAAGAGAAGCCGTCTCTTCGATGCGGGTTCCCGTGCGGGCACGAACGTGAATCTTGAATTGTCCGGAATCGACCGCGGGGAAGAAGTCCTGGCCCAGCCACGGAGCCAGCAGCCCGATGGAGGCCACCGCAAACAGCAGGAAGGCGATCAGGAAGAAAGCCGCATGATCGACGCAGAGTCCGAGCATCCGCAGATAGCCAAGGCGAAGCTTCTCGAACCGCGACTCGAAGCCGAGTTGGAACTGGATGAAAGGATTGCGGCTGGTGTGCTTTTTGGCGGCTTCCGCCTCATCGTGCTCTTTCAGCAGATAGCGCGCCATGGTGGGCACGACGGTACGAGAGAGTAGATAGCTGGCAAGCATGGCAAAGACGACTGCCTCGGCCATGGGAACGAACAGGTAGCGCGCCACGCCGCTCAGCAGGAACATGGGCACGAACACGATGCAGATGGAGAGCGTCGAAACCAGGGCCGGCGTAGCGATCTGCGCGGCGCCATCCAGAATGGCCTGCTCGATCTCTTTGCCCGCCTCCAGGTTGCGGTTGATGTTCTCGATTTCGACGGTCGCGTCGTCTACCAGGATGCCGACGGCCAGCGCCAGTCCGCCCAGCGTCATGATGTTGACGGTCTCATGCAGCACCGACAGCATGATCAACGAACAAAGAATCGAAAGCGGAATGGAAACGGCAATGATGATGGTCGAGCGGAAGCTGCCCAAAAAGACCAGAATCATGATGCCGGTGAGGCACGCCGCAATAAGGGCTTCGCGAACCACCCCGTCGATTGCACCGCGAACGAAGATGGATTGGTCGGAAAGAAAACTCAGCTTCAACTGCGGAGGCAGTTGCCCCTGGATGCTTTCCAGCTTGGCGCGAACTCCGGCAATAATGTCCAGCGTCGAGGCCGAACCCACCTTCATGATGCTCATCAGGATGGCGCGGCGGCCATCGACACGGACGATATTCGTCTGGGGTGGAAAGCCGTCGCGAACGTGCGCAATGTCGCGAATGTAGATGACGGCGCCGTTGACCGCGCGCACCGGCAGATCGTTCAGGTCCTTGACCACATCGGGCGCGGAGTTGGTTTCAACCGCATACTCGAAGCGGTCGATCTTCATGGTGCCGGAGGGCACGATCAGGTTCTGCGCATTGATCGCAGTGACCACATCGGCCGGGGCAAGTCCCTTCGCCTGCAGCGCAGGCAGATTGAGATCTACCTGAATCTGGCGCACCTTGCCGCCGTAGGGAAACGGTGTCTGCGCGCCTTCGATGGTGGCCAACTGGGTGCGGACGGCGTTGGTCGCCAAATCATTCAGTTGCTGCTCGTTCAGCCCCTCGCCGGAGACGCCGAGTTGCAACACCGGCACGCTCGAAGCGTTGTATTGGATGATGAAAGGCGGCGTCGTGCCCGGCGGCAAAGAACGCAATTGCACCTGGCTGATCGACGTAACCTGCGCCACGGCGCTGCCGATGTTGACCGTCGGCTGAAAGAAAATCTTGATAACCGAAATGCCATTGAGCGACTGCGACTCGATGTGCTCGATGTCGTTGACCGTCGTGGTCATGCCGCGTTCGCTGTTGATGACGATACGGTCCGCCATCTGCTCCGCGGAGAGACCGTTGAACTGCCATACCACGGTCACAACCGGGATATCGATGTTCGGGAAGATATCCGTAGGCATCGAAAGGATGCTGAATGTCCCCAGAATCAACAGCAAAAACGCAAAAACTGCAAAAGTGTAAGGCCGCCGTAACGCGAGCCGGACGATCCACATCATAGGGCTGGTATTCGCTCCTGAGCCGGGTTACTCGTGAGATGCTGCGCTGACCGGAGCTCATTGCCCGATCCGATTCAAGCCCCCATACCGCTGCTCGCGGGGCCGGATGTCAAGACCACCGACAATCTCTTCCAGCATCCAGTTATCTCTACTATGGTAGACGAAGACGTGGACCAAAAATCACAGGGACGGACGACGGGGGTTTTCGTACATCTCTGAGACGGGCGAAGGCACCGAAAAGATGCACTTCCCATTGAACTTTAACCGCCGGCTATCCAGTGATTCGAGCCACTCTAACTTATTTGAAATAGAGCCGATTTGCCTCGTTTACCCAGCAATGCGCATCGCTCACAGCGCCAGGATCGCCGTCCCCAGAACGGCTGCGCCCACCGCCAGGCTGACCCGGTCGCGCATCGCGAAGATCACCGGATCGTCGTCCAGTTGACCCCGCGAAGCGAGCAGCCAGACCCTGTTGAGCCAATAGAGCAGAAGTGGCACAATCAGCCACAGCCGGCTCGCATGTTTGTAGAGCGCAGTCACATCCTGGCGCGAAATGTAGAGCGAGAACACCACCACCGCGGCATAGGCGCTGGTAGTACCGAAGGCCCGAATCTGCTCCAGATCGGCTACCAGGTAACCCCGCCCATGGGTAGATTTGCCTCCCCGCTCGCGCAAGTTTTCCAACTCGCTGAACCGCTTCACCATGGCCAGCGACAAGAACAGGAAGCTGGAGAAGCTGGCCAGCCAATGGGAGATTTCCGTGCCCGTCGCCGCACCCCCCGCTAACATCCGCAGCGTATAGAGCCCCGAAAGCAGCAGCACGTCCACCACCGCGATCCGCTTGAGATAGAAGGAGTAAGCAGCCGTGGACACGATATAGAGCCCCAGCCACAGCGCAAACTCCCGCGAGAGCAGCGGCAGCAGCGCCACCGAAGCCACAGCCAGCAGCCCCGCCAGCGCAATTCCGCCGGAAACGGATAAGTCGCCGGCAGCGAAAGGGCGAAAGCGCTTGACCGGATGCCGGCGGTCGCTCTCGATGTCGAGCAGATCGTTGACCAGGTAGTTGGCCGAAGCCATAAAACTGAAACAGAAGAATGCGGCCACAACAGCCGCAATGGTCCCCCCTCGCAGGTGATGCGAAAGCAGCAGCGGCAGAGCGACCAGGATGTTCTTAGCCCATTGATGGACGCGAATCGCCTTCAACAGTGTGCGCGACATGGGCCGCTTGTCCCAAAACGTCTGCGCGATGGGGATCTTGTGCATCCGCAACGCCAGCCGCAGGCCCCGCGTAGGATTGGCCAGCATCGCCTCATGTGCGTTGGCCAGCAGCGGCAGGTCGGCCCTGGCATTGCCGATGTAGTCGAATGCGCCGAAGCGCGCCTTGAGACTGGCCAGCTTCTTGACGCGGGTCAGGTTGGTCACTCCGTCCGAGGCCAGCACCCCGGCAAAAATGCCCAGATGCGCCGCTACCCGCTCGGCCAGCGCCCCATCCGCGCCCGTGGCCAGGTAAAGCGTTCGGCCCTGTTTTCGCTGCGCCTGCAAATAGCGGAGCAGTTCGGCATTGTAAGGCAGCGATGGAACATCCAGCGGGGCGCTGCGGGCCACTTCCGTCTTCAGGCGGGCACGGCCGCCGGCCGCCCATAGCGGCAACTTCCAGAACTGGGTGGGACGCTTGCGTAAAAACTGGCAGACAGCATCGAAAAGCGTGTCGGATTTGACCAGCGTTCCGTCCAGATCGACACACAGCGGCCACGCATTCCCGGCAGGTGCGGACGTAGCGGAACTTTCAGGCAATGCGATCCTCACTGGAAAATACAACAGGTGGCCGTCGCAACCACGGCGCAAAATCCGGCTTCGAGATGCCGCGCATACCCGAAAGCTGCCGCCGGACAGCATCAATCCATACGAATATTGAGTCGTTCAAATTATAGGGGACGCCTGCCCATCAAGAGAAAAGGCGAACCGTCGCG
>JAATGG010000273.1 GCA_015654835.1 Terriglobales bacterium | reverse complement strand
TGAGGCCTTTTTTCTCGTTCACGGGAATCTGGGTGATGCCGCGAATCTGGTATTCGACCGGGTCCTCGATGGTGATGATCTTGTCTTCATCGCTCTTGATCTCGTTCAAGGCGGCGTAGAGGGTGGTGGTTTTTCCGGAGCCGGTGGGCCCGGTGACCAGCACCATGCCGTAGGGCTCACGGATGTAGCGGCGGAAGCGGCGCAGGTCCTCTTCGGCAAAGCCGACCACGTCGAGCGTGAGGTTGCGGAACTTCTCGCTCATCGACTCTTTGTCGAGCACGCGGAGCACGGCATTTTCGCCATGGACGGTTGGCATGATGGAGACACGGAAGTCGATGAGGCGGCCCTTGTAACGGACGCGGAAACGGCCGTCCTGGGGGACGCGGCGCTCGGCGATATCGAGCTCGCTCATAATCTTGATGCGGCTGAGAATGGTGGAGTGGTGCTCGCGCGCGATGGGGGCCATGGCCGGCTGGAGCACGCCGTCGATGCGGTACTTTACGTGCAGCGAATCGTCGTACGTCTCGATGTGAATATCGGAGGCGCGGCGTTCGAGAGCCGTGAAGATGGTCGTATCCACCAGCCGGATGATGGGGCTGATGTCTTCTTCGCTGGTGAGCTTCTCGATGGAGATGTTCTCATCGGCGTTTTCTTCGCCGGTGAGAACGTCGAAGGTCAATCCCTCACTGGCTTCATCGAGCACGCGCTGGGACTGCTCGGTTTTTTTCAGCAGGTCGGTAATCTGCGAGAGCGTGGCCACGCGGGCAACGATGCGCTGGCCGAGCAGGCCGGCGATCTCGTCGAGCACCATGAGTTGAGAGGGATCGGAGACGGCGATCACAATCGCATCCTGCTGCTGCTCAATGGGCACGAAGTTATAGCGGAACATCAGCTCCACGGGAACGGTGCGCAGCAGGTCGTGCTGAATCTTGAAGTTTTTCAGATCCACGAACCCGGCGCGATAGCGCTGCGCCAGCGATTCAGCCTGGGCGCGCTCGTCCTGGCCGGTGGGAAGTGTCAATACCGATGCGTCCGCCATGGCAGATTACCCCTGACCCCCGCCTGCCTGGCCCAGCGAGAAGATGGGCAGGTAGAGCGAGATAAGAATGAAGACCACCACGATGCCCATGACGATGAGGATGACGGGCTCGATGAGCGCCAGCGCGGCGGTGAGTGCGGTGGCCACATCTTCTTCAAAGAATTCGGCCACGGAGTTGAGCATCTGAGGCAAGGCGCCGGTCTGCTCGCCGACGGTAATCATTTCGGCAGCGAGGTCAGGAAAGACGCCGGTCTTTCCGAGGGATTCGGCGAGACTCTGCCCTTCACGGACGGTTTCGATGGAGGCGAAAACCGCCTTGGAGATGCGCCGCGACGAGATGGAGCGAGCCGCGGTTTCGAGCGACGGCACCAGCGACAGGCCGCCGGTGAGCAGCGTGGAAAGGGTTCGGGAGAACAGGGCTACCTGATATTTGAGCCAGATTTTGCCGAAGACCGGCAGGGCAATGCGCACGTTATCGACGAAGTCCCGGCCGCGCTCGGTGATGGAGTAGCGATAAAAGCCGCCGCCGACGGCCGCGAAGCCCAGGATGAGCCAGATGAAGCTGTGTTGCAGCCACTTGCCGAAGGCCAGCAGGTCCATGGTGATGGCCGGCAGCTTGGAGCCCATCTGGTCATAGAGGACGGCAAACTGCGGCACCACGAACACGAACATGAAGACCATGAGGGAGGAAACCAGGGTCAGCAATACGCCCGGATAGATGAGCGAGGCCACCATCTTTTTGCGGAAGGTGAGAGAGACCTTCTGGAAGCTGACGTAGCGCTCCAACACCTCCTGGAGGTTGCCGGAGCGTTCACCGGCCAGCAGGGTGGTGGTGTACATGACGGGGAAACCGCTCTGCGCCTCGAAGGCCGAGGAGAGCGCCTCGCCGGTTTTCACGCGGTTCGATACGTCATCCAACTGGCTGGAAAAAGCGGTATTTTTCTGATTTTTGGCCAGCATTTGCAGCGAGCCGAGGATGGGGAGTCCAGCCTTGATCAGGGTCAGAAACTGCTGGTTGAAGATGAGAAACGGCTCAAGCTTGACCTTGCGGCGGGAGAGCCCGCCGAAGCCGCCGCGCGAGTGGACGGAGAAGACGTGATAGCCGGCATGGACGAAGCGTGCCCGCAGTTCCTCGGCGGTAGCCGCCGTTTGGACCTGCTCCTGCACGCGGCCACGCTCATCGGCCAACTTGATGACGAACTCTGCCATAGGTCCGATCGCAGGCGGAAGCTCAAAGAGCCGCCAGCCTTCCTTTAGATGCTTCTGTGTTCAAGGGTAACAGTGTTAACAACCGGATAGACGAAGAAGGGCCCCGAAGCGTTCGTGAGGAACGGTGGCGGCGATACGCCCGCTACCGGCTGCAAGGGCTGGCTGTGTGTCTCTGCTTTGGGCAATTATGACGGTGGCACGGTCCTGCCGTTGCTAGCCCCAGCGGCCTGTCAGGGGGCTTGCGTGGCCGTTTGCCAAGTTGCCGCCCAGGCTGCCGGTGGGGGCCGGATCGACAATCCAACCCTTTTGTTTCGAGCGGTGGAGCCAAGCCAAGTCAGGCCGGGACGTTCCTGCGCCTCGCCGTTCCAATGCGGCTGAGGCGTCTGTATAGCGGAAATACTCCCGCTGTGCGGCCGTAATTTTGAGCCCAATCCCTTGCACGGATCTCATGGTTCGTCCTTTCTGCCCAAGCCGGAGTCAGGACCGGGAAGTAAGGCCCCGGAAATCAGGAATGGGGCAATCGGGCATCAATAGCCGTTTGCCACCAGCCAGGGTTCGGTCAGATCGAATGCGGGCTTTTTGGCGGCGTGCATGTCGGCATACGCCAGCTTGACCAGGACATCGGCTTCGATGTTCACGGGAGCGCCGGGGAGCAGGGTGTGCAGGTTGGTTCGCCAATAGGTGAGTGGCAAGATGGCAACCCGAATGCATTCGCCGTCGAAATCCGCGATGGTCAAGCTGATGCCTTCAATGGCCACAGAACCCTTTTGCACCATCCACTTGCGGACATGATCGGGAACGCGCACCTTGAGGGTCCAGTCGGTGGTTTCCTTGTCGAAGTGGGGACTGGAAACCGGGACGACGGACTCAAGGCTGGCGAGAACGCCGGTTCCGTCCACATGGCCCTGGACGATATGGCCGCCGAGAGGGCTGCCGGCGGCGGTGGGCAATTCTAGATTGACCCGGGCACCGGGCGCGAGCGATCCGAGCGAGGTGCGGTCGAGGGTTTCCTGCGCCAGGTCCGCGTAAAAATAGGTTGGATTTACATCCAAAGCGGTCAGACAGACGCCCGATACGCCCAGCGAATCGCCTTCGTGCAGCCGAGTGGCCAGGCCGGGAGCCTCGACGGTGATCCGCTGGGCGCCCCCGGTATCTTTCACGCCGACCAATGTGCCCGTTTGTTCAATAATCCCGGTAAACATGGTTCCAGTGTACGAGAAATTCCGCCCGTATTTCAGTGACTCCTATTTCAGTGAGTGGAATTGCCCGGAACGGTTCTCAGGACCGAAGAGGCCTCGGGCCAGGGGTTCTTGAGCAGCGAACACAGTCCGAGGTCATTGTTATAACGCTCGACCTCGACCTGGGCCATGTGAATGGGGTTGACCATGCCGCGGAAGGCGGGCACCGCGTCGGAGCCCATAATTTGCGGGGAGACGAAGAGGTGGATGCGATCCACCAAGCCGCCAGCCAGCAGGGCGGTGTTGAGGCGGGTGCCGGTTTCAGTGAGCAGGGTCAGGATGCCCTCTTCGCCGAGGCGGTCGAGCACTTTGCCGAGGGGGACGCGCCCGGCTTCGGCAGGCAGCACCTCGACCCGGACGCCGCGCTCGGTGAGCTTGCGCACGCGGGCCTCGTCTTTGGAAACGGTGAAGATCACGACG
>JAATGG010000029.1 GCA_015654835.1 Terriglobales bacterium | reverse complement strand
TCAGCCCCGCGAACGCGCGTAAAGCTCTTCGAGCGCGTCGCAAGCCGACTGCACGCCATTCTCGCGGCCCAGACGATGGGCCAGCAGCAGGGCGCGCCGCGCAAAGCGAGGCTCTTCCAGCATCACCTTCAACTTGTGCGCCACGCGGATCGGCGTGTAATACGCCCGCTGAATCACCCGCGCCACCTTGAGCCGCCGCACCCGCCGCGCATTGTCCGGCTGGTCGTGCGAATAGGGCATAATCAGCATCGGCTTGCCGGCGCGCAGGCATTGCGCCGTCGTGCCCACTCCGCCCTGGTGCACCACCAGCGCCGCCCGCGGAAACAGTGCCGAATACGGCGCATATTCGGCCACGCAAATGGACTCCGGCAGCGCCTGCCGCGGACGATTCCGCGGGTCCCCGCCGATCAGCAGCACCGCCCGCACCCCCAGCTTCATCGCCGCCCGCGCCGAGTGCTCATAGAACCGCCCCGCCGCTAGCACCGCCGCCGACCCCAGCGTAAACACCACCGGGGGCGGCCCCGCCTGCAAAAATTCCTCCAGATGCGGCGGCAAGCTGTGGTCGCCTCCATCGGAGTCGTAGTAGCAGAACCCGGTAATTCGCGTATTCTCCGGCCAGTCCTTCTGCTCCTGACCAAGCACGCTTGAGAACAGCGCCAGCACCAAATCCGGCGAGTGCTTGGCGTCGAACAGTGGATTCGCGCCCCGCGGCAGACCCAGTTCCTCGCGCAGGTCATACACCGGTTGCGGCCATTTGCGGCTCACAAACCGCGCCAGCCGCCGGATCGCCCGGCCCATTCCAGGCACCGTCTTATCCGCCCGCGCCAGCCGCGGATACATCGGCAGCACCGGGGGGTCGAAGGCCGAGAAGAACGACAGCGGTGCCAGCACATAGCTGGCCCAGGGAATGCCCGTAACCTCCGCCACCAGCGGCCCGGCATAGTTCAGTTCGCCCAGCAGCAGCAGGTCGGCCCGCCCCGGCCGGGTAGCCGCATCGAACAGATCCTCATAAGTGTCGCGCAAAGCTGGAAACAGAAAATCGCGCAAGCCGCGCTCCGTGCCCTTGCGCACGTCGTAAATCATTTCCACCATGAGCGTGTTGGTGGGGTCGATGTCCGGGCGGACAGCGTGGAATTCAAGCCCCAGCGGCCGAATCTTGGGCTCGTAAATGCCCGGCAGCGCCATCACCGGCACATGCCCGCGGCGCTTGAGTTCAAGAGCGATGGCGATGAGCGGATTGATGTCGCCGAAGGTACCGATGTTCGAAAGGACGATGCGCAATTCCGGATTCCCACGGGCATGGTGCGCGCCCACTATGAGGGTAATGCATCGAAACGCCCAGTTCCCGTCCAGCTCACCTCAGCCGGGTTCTATGCGGCGGGCACCGTGTTGCTGCTGCAGGTGACCGGACCGCCGGTCGCCTGGCTGCTGCACCGCGGCCTGCTGCCTCTGCGCCAGTCAGCCGCGGTGCCCCGGGGGGGGTATTACGAAAATAGAAAAACAAGGACCTTATCCGTGCGATCCTGAAAATATCATGAAAATCTTTCTCGGCATCCTGGCCGTCGCCGTCGTCGCTATCTCCTTGGTGGCCGACTACAAATGGCGCCGTTGGATCGCTGCCCGCCACCGCGACCGGCAGCAATGAACTGCGTTTTTCCGGCTGCAAGCCGTTACAATTTGCAGTAGGGAGCCGTCCAATCGCTATGTTTTGCTTTGCCGCCCTTATTCCGAGCTTTCCCATTCGCCGCAGCGGTCTCTTTTTGAGTCTCGCCTCAGCCGCTCTTTTTTTGGCTGCAACTTC
This sequence comes from Terriglobales bacterium, assembly GCA_015654835.1. Classification (GTDB taxonomy): domain Bacteria; phylum Acidobacteriota; class Terriglobia; order Terriglobales; family Acidobacteriaceae; genus Telmatobacter. The sequence continues at coordinate 31,436 of JAATGG010000029.1, read as the reverse complement.
TGCCCATGCGCAGTTTGGCGGCCCGCCAGCCACAACGCCGGTGCATGACCCCGCTGCGCTGCGTCCCCCGGCTGGCGCACGGGTAGCCATCGTTGAATTTGAAGATATGGAGTGCCCGGACTGCGGCCGCGCCAACCCACTGCTCCGCGAAGCTGCGGCCAAATACAACATCCCGTGGGTGCGTCACGATTTTCCGCTGCCCTTCCATGCCTGGAGCTTTAACGCGGCGGTCAATGCGCGCTGGTTCGACCTGAAAAGCAAGAAGCTCGGCGACGAATATCGCGACGCGGTCTTCGCCAGTCAAGCCTCGATCACCACACCCGATCTGCTGAACCAGTTCACGCAGAAATTTGCCGCCAGCCATAGCGTGGCGTTGCCCTTCGCCATCGATCCTCAGGGCAAGCTGGCCGCCGAGGTCAAGGCAGACTACGCACTGGGCCAGCGCATCGGCATCGAACATACCCCCACCATCTGGATCAGTACGGCCAACAGCAAGGGCGCGCCCTTCGTCGAGGTCGTCGATCGCAGCAAGCTTTTCCAACTGATCGATCAGGCCATCGCCGATACACGGTCTGCCGCGCCCGCCAAGAGCGCCCACAAATAGCAGGCTTCTTCGGCACAAAGCAAAACGGCGCATCCCTGGCGGGTGCGCCATTTTTTGCTTTGCAGAAAGCTATCGAGCCAGACAATAACCAATGCCCGGGACTCAATGACCGGTTTGGATATTCACCAGCACCGGTTCAGCCGTCCCCTGTCCGCCAGGCGAAATGGTCTGCGTCTGCGGAGCCCGCCAGTGGTCGATGTAGCTGATCTGGTGCACGCAACTGATGGTGCAATTCGGCGAGCAGCTCTTGGCCGTCAGAAACTCGCGCTTCACGTCTGCCGTGGTGTATTCGGCAATCGGCACGCCGGGAAAACCTCGCTGCTGCGAGCAGTAGTGCACCAGGCCGTCCTCGCAAATATAGAGGTAGCGTGAGCCGGCACGGCAGCGCCAGTCGTTCGGTCTCCCCTGGGCAATCGCCTCCTGGAACTGATTGAAACGGGTGTAGTTGCGCTTTTTCATCTGGCGCATTTCAAAGTAGACGCGTGCCTCATCCGGCTTCAGCGGCTTAAGTTGGCCGTCGCCATCGTGAATGATGCCGATGGTCGAGGTAAAGCCCAGACCCAGAGCCCGCTTGCCAATCACCAGGGCGTCATTGGGATTTTTGATGCCGCCGCCGACTACGGAGTTGATGTTCACGTGGAATTCGGCAAATTGGGCCAGCATTTCAAGCTTTTTATCGAGGACCTTCAGACTCTTCATCGACACATCGTCCGGGTTCAGGTTGTCGATGGAGATCTGCATGTGATCCAGACCGGCGCGATTCAACCGTTCGATGCGCTCCTGGTTGAGCAAATAACCGTTCGTGATCATGCCCGCCATTGCGCCGTTGCGGCGGATGCGGCGGATCACGTCGTCCAGCTCAGGATGGGTCAGCGGCTCACCGCCGGAGATGGTGATAATGCTGGTTCCCAGGCGGCCCAGATGGTCGATGCGCCGATTCATCTCGTCCATGGGAACAGGCTTCGACACCTTGTCATACTCGTTGCAATAGGCGCAGGACAGGTTGCAGAAACGCATGGGCACAATTTGCGCCATCACCGGATGCCCGGTAAAAGCCAGCGCCCTGCCTACCAGCACGATCTCGCGCACCTTCCGCGTCGCCGCCTTCCAGCGCCCGCGCAGCGTAGATTTTCGGGGAATTGCCATCCTTTCTATTGAATCACAGTCCAGGGCAAGCTTCCATAAGCAGAAGAACAAGGCCGAAGTCTCTTCCGCGCTTACCAGATGGGGACGACCACCATGGCTGAAGAGGCGATTTCAAGACATTTGAGTGCTGGTTCTTCCGTGTTTGCCTTAACCCGATGGGGATTGCCCGCTGAGATCAGGAGAACCGATCTCTCGTGACGAATATGAGCCCGTGTCCAGCCGATCATCGACCGCACGAGCAGCGAGTAAGCATAGGCAGTCCGCGGCGTTAGGCTGTCGGCTAGGATGCAGTGCTCTTCGAGCACTTCAGCGGAAAGCCGATTACCGAGTAGCGGGCCATCTGCAGACGCAACAAAACCCCGTCCTGCCAGGACGGGGTTTTGTTGCGTCAATCTCTACGCCTTACTTTTTAGAGCTTCTTGAACTTGAGGTTCTGGTCCCAAGCAAGCACGCTCGCTATCAAGGCCCAAGTAAGAAAGCTACTTAGGACGCCTTGGCGATCTTGCCGCTCTTGATGCAGCTCGTGCAGACGCGAATCCGCTTGGCCGAGCCGTTCACCAATGCCTTGACTGCCTGCAGGTTCACGTTCCAGCGGCGCCGCGTTATGTTGTGCGCGTGAGAAATGTTATTGCCAAACTGCGGGCCTTTCCCGCAAACATCGCATACCTGTGCCATCGCTCTGCTCCAAATCTCGTATGTGTCTCTTCATGCGGCCATTGTTTCGAACGGCCTGTGTTTTGAACGGCAAAGCCCCGTCTTCGAGCGCCTGTTTTCGCCTTGCTCTCTCAAAAATGTTGCCGAACTGAGAGAAGTGCGGCCAAAGAATGCTGGCGGGCGCCGGACCGGCCATAGGAGCGCACAAAGACACACCACCCCTCGGCTTACCGAATCTCAAGTATACGCGGAATTGACGGCGAAGCCAAGGAAGAGCAAACGAAACGGGAACCAGACACCATCCGAAGCGAAGAACGAAACACATATTGCACCAATTTTGGTGCGGCCTGGGTGGTCGGAGACGGAGCAAGACCCAATTAAGTCCACGACCATCTGTCATGCCAAACCAGCAAGGCCGAATCGGTAAGGCGGGGAGCGCCTTCTTGGCACCATGCCAAGAGAACAGACGGCATGGTGCGAGAAATATGAAGCGGATGGAAGAAGCTTCAGCGCTGAGAACGTCTGTGAAGCCTAAAGCCCCCTATAAAACCATCTTCCAATCCTGGCTTGAGCGTAAGCGCGGGAATTTCGTAGTCGCCTCCATTCTGTTTGCGATAAGCGATAGGTTCCTCAATCCATAGATCGTCAAGACGCTTTCCCAACTGCGCGAACTGGAACAGGATGGGCTTGTGAAACACACAGTCTTCGCCGAAGTTCCCCCTCATGTCGAGTACGAGCTCACTTTTTTGGGCAGGAGCCTTGAGTCGATTCTTCTCAGCCTTCGAGATTGGGGCGAACGTTATCGTCGCCGTCTGCCCTGATACAGGCAGAGCTAACTCTCGATGCCCATACGTCGACGATAGGCTGCACGTTGGTGCTCCAACTCTGCGTAGTTCGCTTCTGCCCACTGCCAAACGCTACAAAAAGCTTGGCAGAGACTTTCGCCGAGGGGAGTCAATGCGTACTCGACTCGGGGAGGAACAACGGGATAAACCTTGCGGGTCACGAATCCGTCGGCCTCCATCTGTCGGAGCGTTTGAGTCAGCATCTTCTGACTAATGCCACCAACCAACTCGGCCAATCGGCTGAAACGCACAACGCCATTTTGCGCCAAGGCTTCCAGCAGAAGCATTGTCCACTTGTTGGCAATCCGGCCGATAATCTGCTCCACCAACTTGTCGATCTCAGGAGAAGCCACGGCTCCATCGACTGACTCAAAGCGAATCGGAGTCGAATTTTTTGTTGCAGCTTTTCCCTGCTTTTTAACATTTCTAACCATGAGGTGCGTATCAAACTCCTTGGTGCCTTCTTCCCATTCGGGAGCCACTCTCCTACAGTAAGCCTAAAGGGAGTCATCCGAAATGGATTTAACTGGAAACAACACCATCCTCATCACCGGCGGCGGGTCTGGCATCGGTCGCGGCTTGGCTGAAGCGTTTCACAAAACCGGAAACAAGGTCATCATCGCCGGACGCCGCAAGAATGTGCTCGAAGCAGTCGTTGCTGCTAACTCAGGAATGTCGTACGAGATTCTCGATGTTCAGGAGTCCAGCAAACTGAAGAGCTTCGCTGCAAAGATGACTGCGAAGTATCCGTCACTAAACGTCCTTGTGAATATGGCAGGTATTATGCAGACGGAGAACCTAGCCGGCTCCCCCGATCCTTCCGTCATCGACGGAACGATTGCGACCAATCTCACCGCCCCTCTCCAACTGACAGCCGCCTTGCTGCAACACCTTAAACAGCAGACCAAGGCTACCGTGATGAATGTTACATCCGGCCTTGCGTTCACGCCTTTGGCACTCACCCCCACTTACTGCGCCACCAAGGCTGCGATCCATTCATGGTCAATCTCCCTGCGATATCAACTTCGCAACACGTCGGTCGAGGTTTTGGAGTTGACGCCTCCATACGTTCAAACAGAGCTCACGGGTCAACGTCAGGCAAATGATCCGAAAGCAATGCCGCTGAGCGACTACATCGCCGAAGTGTTGGAGATTATTTCCAGCCAACCCGAAGTGAAAGAGATTCTCGTCAAGAACGTTTATCCTTTGCGCTTTGCGGGTGATTTCAACAGCGAGAAGTTCTATTCCTTCTTCGAGACTTTCAACGCAGCTATGGCGGGCCACTAATACATAGGTATTGACCAGACCTCCTATCTATCCGGGTTAGATGATGGGTTTCGATCAATAACTTGAGCTTGCATTGCTGAGCAATCGCCGACGGCAAGTCTTATTGATGAGACGCTCCCGCTGTATCAATGTCGAGGCCATCTGCCTTTTTCGATGCAACTTGAGAAAAAGGCAGATGGCCTGCTGCTTTATCGCAAAATTTCATTCAATGGTGGCTGTTTCGCGTCCGGTAGCTGTACGCCAAGTATCTTGGCAATTGTCGGAGCGACCCGCAGGTTAGAGATAGAGTCCAGGGTGACCCCATGTTTGATCGCAGAACCAGATGCAACGAACAACGCCTGCATGTCGGACATGGTGTTGAGATAACCGTGCTGACCGAGAGGGGGATTGATTCGCGTCAGAGGACCGCTCGTGTCGTCACTGAAGGCATAGCCGTTAGCGGCAGCGAGGTAAAGTTGCGGAGCCTGGTCTGTATCGGTTTCGAGCGGCAGACCAAGGGAATGAGCCTCCTGGTTGGTATAGACATGCTGAATGCCAGGGATGCCGGTAAAGTACGCTTTCAATTTCGGCAATAAGTCTGCGCGCAGACTTGCATCTGTGATGTAGAGCGAGGCAGCGCCCCCTTCCGCCTTGACCCAGACATTCCCGCGATAAGAATTGCCCTGCTTGTGAAGCAGTCCCTGATCTACAAGTGCGACATTGGGACTAATGGTGTGGGTATAAGTCGCAAAGCCATGGTCGGAAAGGATCATGAACGTGGTTCTATCCAAAGTGCCTGCAGTGCGGGCGGCCTCGATTACGCGCTGCAAACAATGGTCGGCATAAGCGTAGGCAATGTAGGCGGCAGGAGTAAGTGGGCCGTACTGATGCTGAAGAGAATCCGTCTGTAGAAGATGAAGCAAGAGCAGATCCGGTTTATGTTTTTCGATGATATCGACCGCAGCGTCGGTCCACACCTCATCGCGCCATGCGGCGCTGCTCTTGTCTCCAAACTTTTCGATTTGCTGGCGCGTCACGATACCGCGGGCGATCAACTCTTGTGGAATCGAATCGTGCATGTCGGGAGATTCGCCGAACCGCCACTTGACTCCTTTAGCCCCATAGATGGCTACCCAGTCAACTTGTCCCGTGGTCATCCCCTTCTCCGCGGCAGCCTCATAGAGTGTACGGGCATGAACGAGTTTATCCTTGTCGGTCCATGGCTCGATTTTCGGCACAGTTCCATCGGCAGGCAAAACAATTAAACCGTTGGCCATGACGAAGTGCTGACTTGCATCGACGCCGGTGATCAACGCGGTATGGTTTGGCCAAGTGACAGTAGGATTGATCGGCGTCATTCCTTTCGCAACCGCCCCGGCCGCGGCTAGAGAGCGAAGCGTCGGCATGGGAAGACGCGGATCTTGGAGTGCACGCGCAGGGAAGCCATCGATCGTAATAACAATCACGATTGGCTTTTGCACTTCCCCCTTTAGTACGGGCTGAGCAAAAGTACAGATTGTGATGCCCATCAAGAGGAGCGCAGAGAGAGAAAGACGATGTAGAGATTGGAGCAAGGCGGTTTTGTCCTTATAGGTTCTGGCAGATTAGTACACCGCATCTTGCGGTTGAAAGCTGAGCCAGTCGTTAGTTGTCAGACAAAAAAGAGGGCTGCGGCTAGGCAGCCCTCCGTAGGCATTGGATTAGAAGAGCAGCTTCAGACCGAACTGCACCTGTCTTGGCGTGTTGGCCTGGGACGTGATCTGCCCGAAGGATGAATCAGTGACGCCGGTGTCGGGTGACCCGAACTGAACGTGATTGAATGCGTTGAACATCTCAGCGCGAAATTGCACATTGAGCTTTTCGACAGCCTTAAATTCCTTGAAGAAGGCAAGGTCCGTACTATCGAGCCCAGGAGAACGAAGATTGTCGTAGTAGGCAGGTCCATTGCCCAGCGTAAAGGGCGTAGGCTGGCTGAAATCGGACGTGTTGAAGTATGCGTTCAAGCGTTTGTGAATGTCGCCTGAGAGCGAGGCATTGCGAAAATTCGTGTTGGCATAAAGGGTTTGAAAATCAAAGCTGGAAAGGGAATTGCTCGCGCCGATTTGCAGCGGAGTGCCGCCCTGAATCGTGGTGATACCGTTTACTTGCCAACCACCTACCACCAGATCTTCCCACCTGGACATGTTGCTGCCAAAGTGCCGTCCTCGCCCGAAGGGTAGTTGAAAGATGTAACTGGCAACGAAGCGCTGGTGGACGTCCTGCGAACTGACGGCGAAGTCGGCCATCGGATTGAAGCTGTCCTGATGGTTGGTTCCGTTATCAAAGTTCTTCGCCAGCACATAGGAAGCCTGCAGTTGGATGCCTTGGTTGAGGCGCTTGTTCACACGAATTTGCAGTGCGTCATATTGCGTGTTTCCGCCGGAAAGGAATAGCGGCAACATGCTGGTGTATTGCGGGTATTGGCGAAGGAGTTGTCCGCGCGAGGTGGTGGGTTGATTGAGCGACCCTGTGGTAATAAAGCCATAAAACGGATTGGCGACAGATGCCTCCAATTGAGACCCGAGTGAAAGATACGACGGCGGAAGCTGGTCGAAATCGATGCCGCCTTCACGGCTCTGTTGTTGCTTGCGCCCGCGGTTACCAACATATGCCACGTCGATAGTGGTGTCGCGTGCAAGCGTGTGTTCTATGTCGAGATTCCACTGGACCGCGTAAGGTGTGGGCGTGTTGCGAAGTACGCCTTCAATCTGTCCGCCTACCCCGGTGAGCAGGCCCGCAGCGGCCCCTGGCGGCGGCTGAAAGCCATTCGGGAACGGGTTATCGAGGGTGTTGAACGGTGTAATGCCATCCAATGTGCTGACCCAGGAGTTTTGCACGCGAAAACCGTAGGGACCGACCGTTCCAGCCGCGGCCTGGGCAGACGGCCCGTAGACAATGGCGCCGCCGCCGTGCACAACGGTGGTGGGCAATACAGCATAGGAGAAGCCAATGCGCGGCGCAAGATTGTTGGTGTCTGCGCGGTATTGATAGCGGCTGTGCCCAGGAGTTCCGACGAAAACAAGGCCGCCGGTGAGGCCGGGCACCTCTGCCGCAAGCGGCGATAACGCGGTTGGATCAAAGTAGTTCATTCGGTTGAATCGTTCCGTGCGTGGAGTATCCAAATCGTAGCGTACCCCTAAGTTCAGAGTGAGCTTGTGCGTAATGCGCCAGTCGTCCTGCAGATATTCAGCTACGTAGTAACTCTGCGAGGCATCGTCTTTGTAAGCTTGGATCAAGTCGCCGGTCCCCGTACCGAGCAGCATGGAAGCAATGCCGTTGCCGGTATTGGCGCTTGCCGCATTCGGGTCAGGGCCCTGTGTGAAGTTCGTACCAAAGGAAAAATTGCCCGATGCGTCTGCGCTCTCATGATCGTTAACGCGGATCAGACGGCCATCAAACCCGATCTTGAAAGTGTGCTGTCCGCGTACCAGTGTAAGCGAAGAAAGCAGGCTATAGGTCATGAAAGCGTTGTGGCGATCACCATTGTTGCCGAGGCCAGTATAGCCGGCGGGCGAGAACACGGGGAAGGTGGGTGTGTTACCTGCCGCATCCAGGGAGCCGGGCAATCCAAGCGTCGAGGCCTGGAATCCTAGACTGGTATTGAGATAGTTGTAGAGAGTCCGCGAGAAACCGAGCCGGCTATCCAGAAAGGTTTTTTCGTTGAGGGTCACCGTATGGCCAAACGTAAACCCTCGCGCGTAGTCTTCGCCATTGATCAGGCCTTCGGCCACCGCGTCCTGCTGCGGAAAAAGAGGATTGGGCGCTGAGCTATAGTAACGATTCGAATAGCGCGCAAAGATTTTCTGCTTTGGCGTCAGGTCGTGATCGACGCGTACATCCCAGGCAGTCGTCTGGGTGGTCGTGCTGCCATCTGCAAAATAGTTATTGGCGTTGGTAATCGCATTACCGGGCACGTTGGGCTCGGGATAGTAGCCGATTGCATTTAGGCCAACCGCACTCAACATGCTTTGAGGAATGAGGTTGTTCTCGAAGGGATCGCGAATGTATCCCATTCCATCCGGATTGGGGCGGGTTGAGAATGGATTGTAAATCGTGATGGACTTGCCATTGGCTCCATAGGTTTGCGAAAAATCTCCCTTCCTCTGTAAATCGGTGGGAACCGTCGCGGTAACCGATTGGAAAGCGTTCTGGCGAAGGAGTTCGGTCGAAACCAGGAAGAAGGTCTTGTCGTGAAAGATCGGTCCGGAAAGAATGCCACCGAACTGGTTGCGGTGGAAAGCTGGAAGTGACACGTGGTGCATGTTCGAGAAATAGTCGTTTGAATCGAGATCATTATTGCGGATGAATTCGAACAGGGTGCCGTGGAACTGGTTAGCACCTGACTTGAAGACGACATTAATGATGCCACCGGCAGTACGACCGTATTCGGCGGGATAGTTTTGCGCCAGCACGCGATATTCGCCGATGGCGTCGATCGACGGAAAAACGCCAATGCCCGCGTTCCCGTTCACAGTAGGGAAGCCGGCGGGACTGCCATCCACCAGGACATCGGTATAGCCCTGGCGGGTACCGTTAATGGAGAAGGAATTGGAGTTATAGTCATCGCCCGTCGAGCCGGCAAAACCAGGAACCAGAGTCACGAGTTGATATGGGTTGCGGGCGTTGAGCGGCAACTCGCGCAGCGAGGTGCCGTTGACCTCGTCACTCACCTGCGACGACACCGTATCGATCCCGGAGACGTCCGCATTGACCGACACGATCTCCTGAGCCGATCCGACCCTCAGGTCTACGTCTTGACTGGCATGTTGGCCCAAGTCGAGCCGGATACCCGACTGGTCGTATTTTTGAAAGCCGCTTGCCTGCACGCTAAGTGAGTAGATTCCCGGCTCCAGGTTCAGGAGAGAATACTCGCCTTTTTCGTCCGAAGTTCCAACTGTGCGGGCATCTGTGGCCCGGTTGGTGGCCGACACCGTAGCGCCGCTCACCACACCGCCACTTGCGTCATGCACCACGCCGACCAGACTTGCGCCTGTTTCCTGGCCAAACCCCGCCTGATACAACATCAACAGGACGAGCATGGTCGCATATTGAAGACATTTTGAGATCCTGCGCTTCACTGCAATGAGTCCTTCAGTTGCCAAATTGCACCTCCATCGATTTCCCCTGGAAAAAGTTGACCGGGGCGAAAAACCGCCCTCTCGCCTTGCTTAACCTAGTGGAGGCCATTCCAAAAAATTCAGTGATTTCTCGGTGATTCGTTGCTCATTCATGCCGCAACGCGCAATGAAAAGAAAAAGGAAGGTATTGGGAACACTGCAATCGACGGAGGTGAAATGAGGTGATTTACAGAAATGTAACGAAGAACAGGCTACATTGAATCTGGAAAGGCAAATGCGAAGCTAACGTGACGGGGAATTCTGTGAAAGTCCCGGAAGAAGGGATTGGCAAACGAACCACCGATAAGAACGATCCGCACCGATTGCTGGTGCAGCGCATTCTGGCGACTAACGACTTTATCCGGTCTCCTCAGCTCTCCAAATTTCTTCTCTATATATGCAATGCTACCTTCGAGGATCCCGGTCGGAATCTCAGTGAACAACACATAGGTGTAGCGGTTTTCGGGAGAGAGCCTGACTACGACTCAGCCGCGGATACGATTGTGCGTTCCCATGCGTTGCGCCTTCGCCGCCGCCTTGAGCAATATTTTCAGCGCGCGGGCCGCCAGGAACCAATCCATCTGCTGATCCCCAAAGGGGGATATGCTCCGGTCTTCTTGCCTGCGTCGAAACGCCACGCGGACAGCGACGCGGAGGCGAGTCTCGGTTTGGAATTGGATCGCGATGGAACGGCTGCCATTAATTTCTCGCCGCAAGAGGTTCATTCTTTGGCGGACGCGAAGGTCGCTTCGCCGGAGCACAAATTCCCAATTCCCCCTGAGGTTCCAGAAGAGCCACAGACCTTAATCAAGGAAGCCCAGCGTGGAAACTCAAAGGAGCGGGCCTCACTCAATCGTCACATCGCAGCGGTTGTGTGGCGTTATCGTGCTCTGACCGCCGTCTTGACGTTACTTTGTATTGGCATGACAGTTGCTTTTGGACTGCATATGCGCCTGCACATTCCACTAAAACGTCACCACTTGCTTTGGGGGCGGCTCTTTACCGACGACCAGCCGACGCAGATTGTCCTTGGGGACTCGGGGCTGGTTCTGTTCCATGCCTTCGCTCGCCGCTACCTGAGCCTGCAAGACTACCTTAACGATGATGTAAGCAAGCAGATGCCGTATATCGAACATATCGAACCCAAGTTCGCACTGTTCCTTCTGCATCGCCGCTATACGTCGGTAGTGGATGCAACGGCTCTTTCCCGATTGATGCGCTTGCCGGAGGCAATTCCAGAGCGAACCCTCGTGCACTATAGCCGGGACATGCATCTGAACGACTTCAAGTCTGGGAACAGTATCATGATCGGTGCGGAAGAGGCAGTTCCCTGGGTGGAACTTTTCGAGACGCACATGGACTTTTCTTTCAGTATTGAAAATCCGGACAGGCACGCGTCTTTCCTCAATCGGCGTCCTCATCCGGGAGAGTTGACGGAATATAGCTCGACTGCGCCTCGCACCTCGGCGAAGGCTTATTCCGTGATTGCCTTCTTACCAAATCTAAGTGCCACGGGCAATGTGCTGATCCTGGAAGGTCTTTCGATGATAGGGACTGAGGCCGCAGTGGATCTGGTTTGCGATGACGATCGGCTGATTCCGATTCTCGACAGGATTCGCAAACGAGACAGATCACTCCCCTACTTCGAGATACTGCTCGAAAGCGACACATTAGGCGACAGTGCGGGGCCAGCGCGCGTCATCGCCGTGCACTTGCACGATTAATAGCAGCATTGCCTGAATCTGAATACTGGTTTCCTGCGATTCGGACAGAATTGAATGACGGGCATTGGTGCGAAACGACCTCGCCTATCTGCGTGAAAACGCTGATCGAAACCCAGAATGTCAATTCATCATGCTGGAAAGTGTTACACGATTGAACGCATCTAAATCGTCAAACTTACAGCACCGCCTTGCCCGCTCTGCGCCATTGTGTGATTAGGTTAGGCAAGTGAACCAGGGGTGCTCTACGCACGTAGGGCTGAGAAATACCCTTTAAACCCGATCCGGATAATACCGGCGTGGGAAGGTTTCAGACATCGCTCGTTTTCCAGGGCGTAAAGTGCATTGCCTCTTGTTTCACAAACGAACAGGAGATTCGATATGCGGGAGACCGCCACCCCATTCGCCGCGCTTCGCCTGCTCACCGCCTTTCCAGCTTCTCAGAAGAAGTACGTCGCAGGCAGCCGGTCTGATCTACGGGTCCCTTACCGCGAGATTGCCCTTTCCCAAACGCACCACTCGCACCGCGTGGAGCAGAATCCGCCGCCGGTTTATGACTGTTCGGGTCCTTTCAGCGATCCCGATTGCATCGTCGATCTCGCGCAGGACCTACCGAAGTTGCGTCGCAACTGGATTGAGGAATGCGGAGATACGGAATCCCTGAGCGGACCTAGTTCCGAGTACGGTCGGCAGCGAGCCAACGATCTCCTGACGCGCGAATTGCGTTTTCCTGCGCTTCCGCAGCCGAAGCGTGCGCTAGCTGGCAGGAATGTGACGCAAATGCATTATGCCCGCAAGGGAATCGTGACGCCTGAAATGGAGTTCGTTGCTCTGCGCGAGTCGATGCACCCGGAGGAGCTTCGTTCCGATCCCGCTTACGCTGCGCTCTTAAAGGCACACCCAGGCCGTGACTTCGGAGCCAAACTATCCGCGCAGATCACTCCTGAATTTGTACGCGGTGAGGTGTCTGCAGGCAGAGCGATCATTCCTGCAAACATCAACCATGCCGAGCTTGAACCGATGATCCTCGGACGCAATTTCATATCTTGCCATATTGCACGGACGATCTGATTCTGTGCAGACGTCTGCTCGATGCGGGATGCGAAGTTCTGATGCCGTGGGCTGCCCCCATTGGTACCGGGCAAGGGCCACAGAATCCTAAGGCTCTCCGCGAACTGCGCGACCGCTTGCCTGACGTCCCGATGATTGTGGATGCCGGGCTTGGCTTGCCTTCTCATGCTTGCCAGGTGATAGAGTGGGGCTTCGATGGCGTACTCGTAAACACCGCCGTATCACGTTCTATCGATCCAGTGCGCATGGCGAGTGCCTTTGCTGGCGCAGTGCAGTCGGGTCGCTCAGGATACCTCGCGGGCCCCATGCACGTGCGAGAGCTCGCGATCGCCAGCACTCCAGATATCGGAAAGCCATTCTGGGATGAGGAGCCGCGATTTGTCTCGCCGGAGGTCGTATGAGCGTTATTGTCCGCATCGATGGGCAACCGGCCAACCAATCGGAAGCGTACCGTCACATTCTTCACGTGCTCGGCCCAGATCCCGATGAGTCGCACGACAGTTTCGATCTATGGACAACTGCGCCGCGCAGTGTGGGAACGTTCCGGTCGGTATGGCTTAATCCAGAGAGCAAGATAGCTTTGCAGGACTGGCTGCAAGCGGGAGGCGTCATCCTTGAATCCCGCATGATTTCCGGAAGAACAGAAGACCGGCTGCGCCAAGCCGGCCGTGATGTACGCACGGGCAGCGATGTTGAGCCCCAACTTGATCCCGCTGTTCTTGCTGCCTGCCCCACAGGGACTGCAGCGGCTTGAACGTCACGTCAAGCTGATGTCGCAACATTATCCACTCGTGACTATCGGCGGAATCGATCTCTCCCGGATCGAAAAGGTATGGGCAACCGGCGTTGATTGTGTGGCGGTGCTTCGTGCCATTGTCAATGCGAAGGACTACCGCCGCTCTGCTGCAGAATTTCTCAACGTTATCGCGGAAACAAACTGTGCAACGGGAGCAGCGTGACCGGGTAGGCAAGGGAACGCTCAACGCTGCCTATCAAATCAGGTGTGCGGATCAAGGAGCCTTCGATCCTGGTTTGTCTTGCAGGTGAAGGATGGCCCTCTCATTTTTAAGCTCCCGCTGCAACTCGGTAACAGAGATGTTCTGAATCGCTGTGCGATTGCGGATGGCGAGCGCGGCCGCAACTCCCGCTGCCTGGCCGATGATCATGTATTGCGGCTCCATACGTACGGACGAGTACGCGATATGCGTTGCGGAGAGGCAAACTGGAACTAGCAGGTTCGTGATCTCAGAAATGCGCGGTGTGATGGCGCGATAAGGAATCTCGTAGGGCTGCACCGGCACCTGTACGTCGCCCTCGTTCTGTACGGCACCATCCGGCATTGCAACGCGCTGGATGTTGTGTGAGTCGCTGTTGTAGGATCCCATGCCAATTGAATCAGGCTTGGTGCGCTCGCTCTGCAAGTCCGCCTGGCGAATTACGTAGGCACCAAGCATCCTACGGGCCTCGCGAATATACAACTGGCGGGGCCAGTGCCCAGTGTCTTCAAACTCGTCTTTCGGTAGTCCCCATTGATTCATCTCTGCGCGTAGTGTTTCCGGCACACTCTCGTCGTTCGAGAGGAAATAGACGAGCGACTGGGTATAGAGAAGATGTTCCTGGCAGATGGAGGATTTTTCCGCGAACGATGCTTCCGGATAGCTCCAACTATGACCGATGTAGTCGGTGGAGATAGGGCCATTATTGTTGAAGTCAGCTTTGCGGTTCGGGATCGGAACCGGATTGAAGAAGTCCCTAAGCTGCGGCGTGCGCCCGCGGTGCTCCGAGAATTCAGCGAGGTAGCGCGCGAGGAGAGCAAAGCGCGCAGGGTCGTAGCCTTCCGGCCGAGGAAAGGAGATACGATTCACCGGGTCGCTGGTCAAAATCAGTCTGAAGTTATACGCCTGCACTTTCTTGTCGCCTGACCCGGCGGGCGCGAGCGGCCGTGGATCGATCTCCGGGTACAGAGCATGTTGCTGGTTGTATGCGGAGAGCGGCCACCCGAACTGGTGCGCAGGTGTGTGCGGCCAAACTCCAGCGAGGCTCTCTCCATACTCCTGTCTACTTTCGCGTCCCCATGTGTAATGAACGCCGGCTTGTGCCATTAGATCGCCTTCGTAACTGCAGTCGGCAAAGATTGTCGCGGGCCATGCTTCTCCATGCTCGGTGATCAGTGCCGTGACATGCTGTTTGTCGACAGTCACGCCACCGTGCTCACGAATGCGGCGATGCAGCACCACAGTTACGCCGACTCTGCGCAGCATCGCGTTGAAGATTGCCTCGTCCACGTGTGGCTCAGAGAGCCAGTTGGTGGCGTGATCCAGATCTTTGACGCCGTAGTGGGCAGCGGCTTGCGAATAAAATTCGCGCGCATAGCCACCGATGATCTGGAAGTAGCCAAGATCAGTGGCGGAGAGCCCTCCCGTGACCATGCCTCCCAGGTGCGCGCCGGGTTCAAGCAGGACCACGTGGAGCCCTTGTCTTGCGGCCGAGTAGGCGGTGATAACTCCGCCGGCAGTCCCGCCATAGACCAACAAATCGGTGGACGGAGCCTGTTGTGCGCTCAAGTAAAGTGCGGCGATAATAAAGCCGAAGAAAAATGTGAGCGCGCGTTTCCAGCGTGACTTAAGCGTCATGGGTCCTTGATCCCTTAGTCTCTTCTGTTCATTGAATGGCTGTTCCTTCATGAGGTAAGGATGCGAATAGTCGTTAAGCCATCCGCATCCATCATTCCTCCACACTAGCCAACGAGCTAGAAGTGGATTTTCGCGCTCACCTGGATGGTGCGTGGGGAATTCGACTGGCTCGTGATGTAGCCGAAGCCCGAACCTCCCACGGTAGTATTTGGCATGGAAAAGGCCGCCTTGTTGAGAATGTTGAAGGCCTCGCCGCGCAATTCGAGTGACAGGTCCTCATGAATCGGAATGTTCTTGATCAGAGAAGCATCATCGCTGAAAGAGATCGGCCCGCGCGTCAACGCCGTAGAACGGGGCACATCTCCAGGCTGAAATTGTGAAGGCAGCGCAAATGCCGCGGGGTTGAGATAGCCCAACGCTTGTCCGTTGCCTCCCAGCCGGTTCTTCGTAGAACCGGAGGTGAGCGGCGATACGCCGTCAACCCACATCGGGCGCGTCCCGGCAAAAGCCGGTGCTCCAGTGACAGTGAACGAAAGCGGATAGCCGGAGCTAACGAGCACGATTGTGTTTACTGACCATCCACCCACGGCCCGGTTGGCCCAACGTGGCATGTCCCCGCCAAACCTCTGGCCAGTTCCCACGGGAATCGGCCAGGCAGCTGTGCCGGTAAAGCGATGGCGCGTGTCGGTCGCGAGGAGGGAGTGCTCCTGCTGATGCAACAGGTAATAGTTCTGGATACCGGGATTTCCCGTCGCATTTAGGAAGCCATTGGTCAGGTCGCTGACGTTACCGAGCAGCTTGGAGAGGACATAGGAAATCGATCCCGTCAGTCCACCCTGCCCGTGAATCAACAGGTTTGCCTGGAGAGCGTTGTACGTTGACGAGCCCTGATCCAGATAATTGATTCCAACCGAGCCGTTCTGAATCCCCGAAATGGAGCCGCTAGTGTACTGTGGGTAGGCAGAAAGCAACTGCGCGCGCTGCACGGTCTGGTTAAGAAGTAGTGAACCAGGCGCAATGCTGCGGCCGGCACCGTAGAAGGGATTAGGAATCTGTTGCTGCAAATAGCTAACTTGTGTGGTATCGCCCACCGCGCCGAAATCGGCAGGCTGCAGATCGTTGAGTCGCGCGTTGATCGGCAAATGCACGCCATGTCCGCCTACATAGTTCGCGCTAAACGTAAGTGCGCGTGACAAGGTGCGTTCGACACCGATGTTCCACTGTTGCTGATACGAAACCGGATTGTTGTATTGCAAACCGGTGATCGATGTTCCCGCGCTCACGCCTGCACCGGCTAATGAACCCACCGGCAGCAATACCCCGCCAGGAAATGGATTGTCACTGGTAACGACTGGTGTAAAGCCATCAGAACTGGTGGCAATGTTGGTGGTTTGTGTATAGCCGATGTTCGACGCCGAATACCCGCGCTGCGAAACCGGCAGGAAGAGAATGCCGAAGCCACCACGCGCCACGGTCTTGTCGTTGATCGACCAGGAAGCTCCGAGCCGCGGACTTACCTGGTGGTAGAACGTAGGCGAGGTGCGGGAAGGGTTGCCGTCGACGCCCATGAACTGCGCTCCGCCACGGACAGTGATACCGGCCGCGGACGAAAGCGGACTGACGATGTCAGGATTGAAGGTCGCCCAGTGATCATGCCGCTCGCCAAAACCGGTCTCCACATCCCAGCGTGCTCCCATATTCAAAGTAATTTTCGGAGTCAGACGCCAGTCGTCCTGCAAATAAAGTCCCGTCACCCACTGATTGAACGCCACGGTAACGCTGCGCGTGATGTTGGCGTTGCCCGGATAGCCGAGCAGGAAAGAAGCCCAGGCGTCGAATGCTCCTTGTCCCGAAGGCAGTGAGCCGTTGGGCGTGGGACCACCGGTAAAGCTGCTGGTAAAGTTGAGGCTCCCGATCGATCCACCCGGAACGCCTTCCTGATTCTCCAAGATCAGGATGCCGTTGTAGCCTATAGCTATTGAATGCTTCCCGCGCTGTGACATCACGCTGACGTTGAGCGAGTGAGCGCTGTGCCCCCAGAGGTTGTAGTAGCTGCCGTAGCCAATCTGCTGCAACCCCGTGAAGCTGACCGCAGGAAGACCATCTACTTGTTGTTCCGAAGTGAAGTCGCTCGAGAAGCCATATTTTGACGCATCGTAGAGAAACTGACTGGGTTCTTGGAAGTTCTTTTGCCGCGCGAAACCGTACGTGAATTGCAACAGCGTGTCGGGCGAGATTGTCCATAGGTGTCCGGCAGCAAATAGATATGAGGACAGCGTCTGCGTCCACCCCTGGTTGGCGCCATTGGGTTTATTGAACAGGTCGTAATTCACATGCGAGTTGGTGCCGCGCGTCCCGCGCACAAAAGTGCGATGCCGGTCGGAGGAGTTCTGGTCGACGCGGAAATTGAGCTGATCGTCCTGATCCGTGATGTTCTGCGCGTAGCTGTAGTTGTTCGTTGTTCCTGAAAGATTTGGCGCCGGTATGAGCGCCATCAGCGCCGTGGCCGTCGGGTTGAACTGCGTTTGCGGAATGCAGTAACCAGTTCGATACAAAGTACCGTTGCAAGTAGCGGCGGGAATCGGCGAACGCGTGCCAGTCGACGAGGTATATGATGTGGGGTTGTAGACAGGAGCCGGCGCTTCCGTGAAGATTCCCTGCCGCATTAGGTCAGTCGGCACTGTGGTCGTGCCTATGACTGGGTCAATATTGCGCACGCCTTCATAGCCGAATGTGAAGAAGGTCCGGTCGATGCCGTTGTAGATGCGTGGCAGAACTACCGGCCCGCTCACAAAGGTGCCGAACTGGTTCGACCGGTGTGGCGAACGGAAATCTTTGTGGCCCGCGTAAGGGTAGATGCCGTTGCGCTTGGTAAAGTAGTTCGCCGCATCTAGCTTGTCGTTGCGGATGAAGTCGTACACGTCCCCGCGCATCCGGTTGCCGCCGGATTTGGTGGCGATGTTTAACACCGCGCCACTGGTGCGACCGAATTCGGCCGGAGGCGTGGAACTAACTACCTTGAACTGGCTTACCACCTCCGCCGATGGGGTAATGGCCGGCTGGCCCTGGCAGCAGACCACGATGGAAACGCCATCGAGCAGGATGTCATTATTGCCGCCGATACCGCCATTCGACTCGAAGTTATTCGTTGCCGCCGCAACCACCGCGCCTCGGGCCACAGCCACGCCAACACCAAAGTTCGATCCCGCAGCAATGCCCGGCGATAGAATCGCCAACCCGTAGGGGTTGCGCCCATTTAATGGAAGGCTGTCCATCTGCCGCGACTGCACGGTGTAGTCCAGGTTTGAACTCTCGGTGTTCAGCGCAATCGAACTGTCGGCCTCCACGTTGATCGTCTGCGTCTCGTTACCGATCTGTAACGCGAAGTCCAGATGGACTACCTGCCCTACGGTGAGCGTGAGTGCCGACATGTTCTTCTTGAATCCCTGCCTCTCCACCGACACGCTGTAATCGCCCGGTAAAAGCTGCGGGAAATTGTAGATACCATCTGCATTGGTTTGGTCGTGAAGAATGAGATTAGTGGCTAATTGTCGCACGGTCACGGTTGCGTCCGGCACCACCGCGCCCGCGGTATCCGTGACGGTTCCTTGGATGGTGCCATTTTGTACCTGCGCGTACAAATCGGATGCCGAGAAAGTGAACACACACAACAGGCCTGCCAGCAGCAGCCCGAGTAAGGCCCCCCAGCATTGGCGAACAGGAACAAATACGCCCCGATCATAGGGATGCCGCGTGCACTCTCGCGCGGCTAATGGATTGCCTACATACTTCATTGCAATGCCTCCAGAATTCTTCCAAACTTTCCAGAAAATGCGATTTCCAGCGTAGGGCAAGAGAGCACCGTCTGCTTCCGCCTGTCTGGCCCTAAATTCCATAGCGTCCCGTCAACGGACCCCGGAATCAACGGTGTCCTGTATAGGCGTTTGAGGATTGGGCTGCGGAGTCTCTCAGGGTCTGTTACGTGTAACACGCATTTATTTTCAATAACTTGAGTGGAGGCTATGGGACAGGTTCCCGGCCGCTGAAGCTGGAGACTCCTTGAGGTGGTGCTCGGAAATGGAAGACGGCAAGAGAAAATTGATGTATTTTCTGGCGAGAGCCGTGAGGGAAATTGTGCGACAGAACAAGACTGAGCCAGCGGCCGGGAACTACTGCTTGCTTTTTCCAGAGACTGAACGGAACTCGACCAGACGGCTTCTCAAGTTTGTAGTGCCATTGATCTCCGAGAGAATGACAGCTTCGAAGTAGGGGGTATTCCCATGTGCTCGCTGGGCAGCCTGAAGTTCCGACAGACCGCTCTCCGAGGTGAGGTAAGAGACCAGGGCAGAGGTGTAGTAGGTAGTGACGAAAATCAGGATTTTAGTCCCCTGGGTACCGCTCGGCAAGCAGGCAATGATGCCGGGCGTCGTCATCCGTAAGGGCGACTGCTGCACGGTTTCAAACCTGAGGGGTAGACCGGACGTGGGATGCCGATCAACTACCTCCCCTCTATCCGCATCAATCTGAAAACTGAGGCGATTGAGGACCGCCTGGAATGGCGCCAAGGTGCGGGGCGTACCTGCCACAATTAGATTCTCGCGGTCCAGAGTATCGACTGGTGATTCTGCGGTCGTCGAAATTGCCAAATGCAATCCGCGCTGGTCCATATACTGGTCAAGGCGCAGCGAGGCGAGTGCATCGGAAGTAGCCACATATTGCTGGGCGAGAGTTGGTCTTCCCCAATAGCGAACCAGTGTCTGCAAGGATAGGGAATCCTCGAACCGCGCGAAGTCATTAACATTCACATCACGCACAAAAGCTCCGTTGCGCCAGCCGAAGAAGACTGGAGTCGGCATGATGATGAGGGTTTCCTTTCCGTTTTCCAGAAAATTACGCCAGAAGATAGGCAGGTTGCTGGTCTTCTCTTCCCGCGCGTTCTTAACAGCCCGACCTCGCTCAAGAACAAGCCCGATACAGGCAAGAACCAACACACCAATGGCAAGGGTCTGAGCAAGGATGAACCTTCGATTGCGAGCCTCACGTTGGAGTAAGAAAGGCAGTGACTCCAGGCTTTGCCCATCTTCCACAGGCTGCCTGGGTGCTTCGACAATCTGAACCTGATGGCTGCCAATGGGAATGACAATACGCGTGGGAAGCTCGGCGCCATCCGACTCATAGAAATCCTTGAGCCGTTGGCGAAGGCGAGACACCAGAACACGGACTGTGGCATCCGCACGCGGCTCAAAATCTACTTTACGCCCCAGCGCCTCAGTGGCTATGGCGTATTCACTGACCTCTCCGTTTCGTTGTTCCCATAGATAGCACAGAAGTCGACATAGGGTGGGCGCCTTTTTAAAGGCGGGGCTGGCCAACACGTCCTCCAGCTCGCTCCGTGTTTTGCCGTCTCGTTCCGCCTCAGACGTTTCCGGATTTAGCACAGTCGCGAGCCCTAAGCCATTCACGTACGAAGGTTACTATCCAGGGATACAGCGCGCAAGCTGACCGCTAGCCGACAGGGCCATGGGAACCAGGCAGCTCGAGAATGTCTGCCCACCTTCAAAGGAGACCGCGCTGCCCTCTGGGAATATGAAATTATTGACTTTCGCAATGCTCTGCCAAGGAGAGGAAGTTGAAGTGCCGGGTTATTGTCGTTTCCGTTCGGCGATACGTAATATTGTTGTGCGACTAATGTCGAGGCAAGAGTTAGAATTCCGGCTGCCACCATACTGATCCGCCATAGGCCACCCCTCAGTCCCGAAAGCGTCAATCTCTCACCAAGAAGAGGTGAATTGGTGGGCGTGCACAGGGACTGCCATGCTCGTAGCCATTGAGGACTCATACACTTCATACAATGCCTCCAGATATTTCCAGGATCCAGTGCGGTTTCCGACACTGGCGTAGAGGTTACTATTTGTTTCCGACCCTTGGCACGAAACTTCATAGGACCCTGCGAACGGCCGCCGAACTTCGCGGTGCCCTGTATATAGGTGTTTGAGATCGAGTTGCAGAGTTACTTAGGGTGTGTTACGGGTAACGTGCATTAATTTTCAATTAGTTGCAAAAGAAGGAAGACATACTTCCGGCAGTTGCGGTTTTATGTTCTCATGAACGGGTGAATGGAAATGCAAGGGGAAACGCATGAATTCCGCGTTTGCATTGTTTGGGACGAACCTAGAAATTAAGATGGAAAAAATGACCTGGGTTAATAAGGTTACACTCTTCAGTGAGGGATCATCTTTGCTCTTTGTCAGGGCGTGACTGAGAAATTATGCTCAGACCTCACCGCGAGCATCCACCGTTTCGAAAAGGCAAGCTGGGTCAATATCGTTCGGAAGAATACAGAGCGTTCCCACCACCAATGGCCTCAGGTTCATCATTTTTCCCGACGGACGCCTTCGAGCACGGCATTACCGCCATTGCCAAAGGAATTCACAATAAGGTACTCGCCAAGCAGAAGTGGCTCTGCATCACGGGGAGCAAGATTTCAGTCGTCATACCGAATTAACGTTGCCGATCCGGCACTAGACCGTCTCTGTGTCCTCAGAGCAATGTATTTTTTAAAATAAACGTTTGGAACAATCTGCGACTTCCAATTGATTTGCCTTTGAATTCCTGAGCCATCGTGAATGTTAGCCTTCGGCCATAATCGAACATTGAAGGCGGAGGATCGGCGTATTGAAGCAGGCACAAGTGGGAGTTTCGGTAGCTGAGTCGAGCATCTCCTGCACAACAACCGCTCGGGAAGCCACTCCTTCAGTTCCACCCCGCGTCTTCTTCCCTCGACTCGAGACCGGAGATACGCCCTCGCACTCCGTCATCGCGGTTCCCAACCGGCACAGTTCGGCTGAAACGGCAGTTGCGACGTAGCATTTAGGCCATGGCAGCGCGTGAAGAAGATCTATGTCTCGTGACGAGGGCCCACGGCTTCCTCACCGCATTCCGAGGGCCCAGGATGAACATTGCGTGCAAAATTGCAGAGTTCGAAAGAGTGCGCAGCATGAGCGCTCTGCAAAATGCCTACAGCGACGCGCGTTGCTCAGCCTGGGAATCTCCGGATGTGCGCAGCCGTGACGTCAATCTAGAAGCAACGATTTCATGCTTAATCGCCTTATTACCGATCACCTCCAAGCAGCGTTGAGACAACCAATCCAAATCGTGAAATTGCTTGAGACACAATTAGAATGTGAGTTTGAGAGCTGCTTGTCCGACGCGCGCGGGTATCGGACCGCTTGAGGTGATTTGCCCAAAGTTCGAGTCGTCCGGAGTTGAGTCCGGCTGCCCAAAGCTGGGGTGATTGAACGCGTTGAAAGCCTCAAAACGAAATTGCATTGTGTAACGGTCGCGGAACTTCCAGTCCTTCTGCACACCAAGGTCGGCCGTCCGGATGGGAGGTCCCTGCATCAGATACTTTGGAGAGTTTCCAGGTGTACCTACGGCGTTGTCCTTAAATGCAGCGGGATTGAAGTAATGCTGAAGCCACTGCGACTTGCCTCCCTGACGTACACCGAACGGTTGGCCAGTCAGGTCGGCGCGATCCTGATAGACCTGGAATCCGGAATTGTTATTTCCGTTTCCGCCGCTGATGGAAAACGGGGGACCGGATTGCAATGTCACGAGACCGCTTACCGACCACCCGCCTAATACCTTGCGAGCAATGGAATTCCACCCGGTCAGCTTAGGGGCGTCATAAATGAAATTGGTTACCGAGACAATCGGGTAATTCAACGCAGATGGGCCATGATCATGACCAATATTCAGCGGGTCGCTCACGCTCGATTCGAACGATGGATCACCTGAGCCGCCTACATCAAAGGCATGGGCCCAAGTGAAGTTGGATTGCACCTGGAAATTATGAGAAAGGCGCTTCTCTATGCCTGCCTGAAGTGAGTTATAGCTGGATGTGCCACCGGTCTGCACCTGAATGATCGATCCAAAATCTGTGTATGTGGGCCGCCCATTGTTTACGGTGGAATTGAGAACGCCTGGATTCACCTCGACCGGGGTAGCGAGGTGATACGTCTCGCTACCTACATATGCAAGGTGAAGAGCGAGCGTATCAGTAAATTGCTGTTCGATGGAGAGGTTCCAGCTCTGCACCATCGCTAAGCGGAAGTTTTTCGGGAACACCGCGCCGAGTTGCACGGGAGTCGTGAACGTAGCACTAGACGAGGGGCTGTATCCAGCTGAAGCAAACGGCGGGAACGGGCTTTTCCCTCCGGTTGCCGTAAATCCGCTCCATGGATTGTCAAAGCTGATTGGGGTGGTACCGGCGTTGTATGAAAATGCAGGGTTGAAGGGTGCCGCGTCATAGGCATGGTTATAGCTTGCGTCTTCAATCGGAGTCGAGAACATTCCGAATCCCGCGCGCAAAGCGGTCTTGGGCCGCACTTGATACACGATGCCGATGCGCGGTTCAAAGTAGAGATACGAAGTAGGCATAATTGCAGCATCGACGCCCTTGTCACCCGGAAAGACCACGCCCGCGGGGGCATTAGGATAACGCGTGCTCTGCTGCCCAGGAACGAACATTGTGCCCCGACCACCTTCGATTGAAAACGGTGTATAGGGGTCCCAGCGAAGTCCCACATTCAGGGTGAGGTCAGGACGGATCTTGTATTGATCCTGAGCATAGAAGCCAGTCATCCAGCCTTTTATTGCGCCATTCTCGCCTGCATTCTGCGAAAAGCTCGTTACATCTCCGAGCAAGAAATCGGAAAGCGTAAAGCCGGTGAAAGTGTTCGTAACGCTGAGGCCAGGATTTGATCCATACCCCGATCTCTCTTTTGTATAGCGATGCAAGACATCGCCTCCAAAATAGAGAGTGTGCTTCCCTGCCGTGAGAGTCAGGGTATCGCTAAATCCGAAACTCCGGCGTCGCGTGTCGTTTACTGAACCATTGAAGAGGCTAAAGCCCAGAGCTCCGCCGTAGGTCGAATTTCCGGCAACTGCCGAAACACTTCCGATATAGCAGGAGCCAACAGGGTCTTCTACATTGATGTACTTCGACAGGCAGGCCTGATTACCATCGCTGTCTATAAGTGGCGTTCCTGAACCGAAATCAAAGCTCTGATAGAAGGCAGTGACGCTATTCAGCAGACGCGGACTAATCGCCCATATGTGGTTGGTCGCATCATTCAGATAGACACCATGCAGTCCCTGTACTCCAGCAAGAAGGTTCCCGCGAACCGAGGATCCAGGCTGGTCAAAGTTGTAGCTGAAGTGCCGCAGAAAAACACTTTGTTTATCGTTGATCGTGTAGTCGATGCGGCCTGTTCCCTCGTCATAGTCCGACCGTTGCTTCGGCCCAACGAAGTTTACAAGCCCCGTAGCAGGGTCGCCGCCGAGCGGAAGCGATGCCGCAATCCGCAGAGCACCAGGGCTAAAAGAGGCGGGATCAATTTGATTCCGCTTACCATTCGTCGTTACGAAAGGAGCCTTCAGATCGACAGTGACTGCACTGAAGTCGCCGTTCAACATCGCTTGCGTTGGTGTATAGGTGGTGTTCTGTGTTGAAGCCGTGCTCTGGCGCGTTCCCTGATAGTTTCCAAAAATGAAAAGCCTGTTCTTAATAAGAGGGCCGCCAACGTATCCGCCGAACTGATTGCGCTTGAGAGGGTCGACTTGATGGCTAAAGTAATTCGCCGCATTCAGATCCGCGTTGCGAAGAAACTCGAACACACCGCCATGAAAATCATTTGTCCCAGGCTTGGTTTGTATGCTGACGACCGCCCCGGGAGCAAACCCGTAGCGCGCATCGAAATTATTCGAGATGACGCGGAATTCCTGAGTCGCGTCGGCATTCGGAAATGGAGCAGCGAGAAGCGCATAATAATCCATGTTTGTAACGCCATCCAGCAAATAGTAAGTACTTCCCTGTCTGCCGCCGCCTGCCGATCCACTAGATTGAGTGGGGAAAGAATTTGTGCTCGGGAGAGTAGCTGCCTGCGATTGCAGCTCATTGGTGACTCCGCTCGACAAAAAGACAAGACTTGATGGATCTCTTCCATTCAGCGGAAGCGCTTGGATCGAGGCCTCTTCCACTACCGAACTGATTTCTGCCGTCGACGAATTCAGGAGTGTGGGTGTTGAAGTGACACTCACAGTTTCTGTGCTGCCGCCAACCTTGAGAACAATATTGACAGTGGCATTCTGGCCGATGGTCAGTTGGACATTGCTCTGTAATGTCTCGGAGAACCCGGAGGCTCGCGTAGAAATCTGGTACTGGCCTGCAGGCAATGAAGGAATTGTATATTCGCCGTTGGAATTGGTATTCGCCTCAACAACGTAGTTCGTCTGCGTGTTGGTCACGACAAGCTTGGCGTCCGAGATGGCCGATCCACTTGGGTCGGTAACAATACCCGTTAAGCGAGCACCGGTGACCTGGCCTCTCAGGAAAGCGACTGAATAGAGAAGAAACAGGATGAATGCGAGGGAACGATGAAGCCTGTGCATTTAGAACTCCTTCTGGCCGTCTATGTGGCGGCCTATCTCAGGATGTTTTGTGGAGAGTTGACGCTCACGAAAAGGAACCTTCATTCCGTACCTCATTGGCCTCCGGGAGCGATGTGGAATGTAACGGTTTTTGTTCCAAAATGTGGATGAGTAACGCGCAATACAGCGGTACCCGGCTGCAACGTGCTGCGAATCCATACAGCACTGCGGCCTCCGCTTAGCGCGAGCGGAGATTCACCGATGAGCACGGCAGGCCCGCTCAACTCTAGAGAGACGGGATCACAGCAAAGGGGTCGGATGTTTCCATATCGATCCGTGACACGAAGCGCTACACGCGTTACATCGCTTCCATCTGCGATCAACTCTGTATCATCTGCTTCTACGTCAAAGCTCTGATCAAAGCCCTTGCTTGAAAGCGTTTTGGAGATAACACACTTGCCGCCGATATAGCCGTCCAGGCGCAGGTCGCCCCAGTCGTCATTCCCGTTGGGAAGCGTGAGGAAAAAGGGCGGGTGCTCAAGATGGGGATATTTGTCTTTTGCCGGACTTAGATCGATGACCGAATGCCATGCGTCATCTTCGCCGATAAAGCAGCGAATCTGCTCACAATTTGAAGCTATGACTGCGTCTTTGATGCCTCCTGGCTGATCGTTCATTGCAAAGTGAAATCCAGGCTCCAAGACCGGTTCCTCGTCAGGAGAACATTGCGAGCGGAAGAAACCTGCTGCAGGCTTGGGCTCACGGAAAATATCCATAACGCCGTGGTAGCAGATGTGATCGCCGGAGCCAAAGTCGGAGTGGGTCTGGTAATCGAAGGCGCACCAACCCAGCACACCTGCATAGTCAGGCCTGCTATTGATTTGGTTCATGATCTCCGCATAGCGCAGGATATGCTCGCGATGAATTGCATTGTTATCCCCGGAACGTACCGGGAATTCAGCTCCGACTACCTCGGTGTTCAGATACAGAGGATGATTAGGCGTCTTGAGCGGAAACGAAAAATCGTTCATCGAGAAAACATCTTCGAGCAATTCCGATTCCTGGAAATAGCGCACGCCGGTTGTCTGGCGATACGGATCAAGGCTCCGCGCCAATTTGTTGACCTCAACATACAAGTCATGGAAATCACGCGATTCATTGATGCGTACGCTCCACAGAATGATCGATGGATGGTTCCAATCGCGCCGGATCATACGTTTCGTATTGTCGAGATACCGGTCTCGCCATTCCTGACTGTCGCCTACATGCTGCCATCCAGGCGTTTCATCAATGACAAGAAGTCCAAGTTCGTCGCAGGCATCGAGAAAATGATGGGATGGCGGATAGTGCGAACAGCGAACGATGTTGCACTTCAACTGCTTTTTGAGAATCGACGCATCCTGCTTTTGCACCCGCGCAGGCATGGCCGGACCGGCAAACGGAAAGCTCTGATGCCGATTGAGTCCCCTCAGCTTGATAATTCGCCCGTTGAGCGAAAAACCCTGCGGAGTAAACCTCGCTTCACGGAAGCCAAAACGGCTTTGTAACTCGTCGCCCATCGTCCCCTTATTTAGCAGGCGCGCGCGCACTGTGTAGAGACGAGGCGAATCAATGTCCCACACTTCCACATGAGGCAGATCACTTAGCACAATGCGTGTGTGTCCGGATGTGAGTTCTTCCGGCCGCAAGGAATGGCGCACCGATCTGAGAGAGCGCTGGTCATCGAGCAAGTCGACTTCAAGGATCATCTCGTTGCCGCTAGCTCCACCGGAACGCTGCAGGCACACTTCAACTTCGAGGCTACGTCGGGATAAAAGCACGTCACGACATGCAACCCGAATCGCTTCAAGGTAGGTTGCGCCGGTGGTTCGCAACGAGACTCCGCGATAGATACCCCCATATGTGAGGTAATCGATCTCATAGCCAAAGGGGGGGACTTCCGCGAGCTCTCGCGAATCCAGTTCAACGGCCAGTACGTTTTCGCCATCTGTCAACTGTGAGGTCAGCTCAAACGAAAATGGCGTAAAGCCGCCGAAGTATTCTCCCAGAAGCGTTCCATTCAGATAAACCTTCGAGGCTGTCATCGCACCTTCAAAATCAACAAAGACGCGGCGCCCCTTCTCTTCTGGAGAAAGTGTAAAGTGGCGGCGATAGAGCGAAACGAACTGATAGCTCTTCTGATCGATTCCGTGCCATGGCACAAGGACATTGCTGTGCGGAAGGTGAACAACTTCGAATTTGCTGTCGTCGAAGTCGCGCAGATAGCCGCCTGCAGGTACTGATTTATGCCAAAGCCAGTTTGCATTGAGCGGATAGATGCGCTGGGCCGGACGCGCAGTATCGACGGGCAGCGCATACAGGCTTGTGCTTAGCCCCGCGGCAACGCAAGCACTGCTCGTTTTGAGAAAGTCTCGCCGATTCATCGTCATGGTTTTCTGCCTGTCCTATGCCGCTAAAGTTTGATGAAAATACGTTGGCGGTAAAGCAGCAGCGCAGGAATAAAGCACACTGCAACGAAAAGAAGCGAATAGAGCAACGAACCCACGGCAGGGGGTCCAATGTGAATGAAATAGCTGAAATAAACAAACTGTTGGAATGACTGCTGTGCATTCACTTGAAAAACGGCGACAGCGGAAGACAGCAACTCAGAGAACACATAGACAGTAATGGCATTCATGCCAAAGACCAGAGATGGAGCGGTCCATCGTCCACGTGCCCCTTTTACCTCAATGAGGTGATAGAAGGCCGCCAGCAGAAGCGTGCTCCATCCCCCGGCATAAAGCACATAAGAGCTTGTCCACAATTTTTTATTGATAGGGAAACTCGCTGACCATAACAGGCCTACAAGGATCATGAGAACGCCAGCCAAGAACAGGCCGACAACTTTCTGACCTGCAGAGCGGGTCGATTGCAGCCATGAGCCCGCAAGCAGGCCCAGAAGCGTGCTGGCAAAAGCCGGCAAGTTGCTCAACAATCCTTCGGGGTCTCGTGTCCCTTCAAAAAGACGGCCGGGAAGGATATGACGATCCGTCCACGCGACAATATTAATGTTGCGATCGAGCAGCGGGAAGCCATGCGTAGGCACGCCATATCCCGGCACTGGAACATAGCGAAGCAGTATCCAGTAGCCTACGAGCACCGTTAAAAGCAACACCACGCGCGGTGTCATCTTTTCGGACCAAAGTTGTAACAGCGCGGCAAGCAGGTAACAGACCGCGATGCGCTGCAGCACGCCATAGATTCGCAGCGTACTCAGATTGAAGTATGGAAATCCATTAACGATCAGGCCCAAAAGGACTAGGAGAGCGAAGCGCCGCACTATGCTTACAAGTTGCTGTGTGGCGGTTGCACCATGTTTCTTCCGCACGCTGAACGACATGACCATAGAAATGCCCATGATGAACAAAAATGCAGGGAACACAAGATCGGTCGGGGTGAATCCGTTCCATACCGAATGATTCAATGCATGAAACGCAAGATCGTTGTTGCCGTTGTTGTTCACAAGGATCATGAAAGCGACGGTGAGGCCACGAAGGACGTCGATCGAGAGGAGGCGCACTGAGCTCATGCTGAGTGCGCTCCGGTTTCCGCAAGCAGAGCGTGACACTCGCCGATAAGGTCCGTGACTGTCCCCGGCTTACTGGGCCGATAGGGCGATGACAGCCAGGTTTGCTGCCAGATGTCGAGGGAGAATGCCGTGCCGGAATGTCGGGCTTTGAACCATGCCTCCCATCGAGCGGCATAATAGTCTCGCAGAAGACCGGACCAAGCGCGGGAAGCGTAGTCAGAAAGTTCAGGCCATCCCCAGGTTGTAATCAGGCGGCGGGCATTCTCGTCGTAGTACGCCGCTTCCTCATCTGTCTTTGCGTAGACGCGCGTGGCCTGCATCCACGTCTCAAGCCGCCGGTCAGGTCGCGTATGTAGCAGAGCATCCATACGCCGCATCCACTGCAACGCACGGCTGGCCTCGCCTATAGCTTCCTCTTTCTC
Organism: Terriglobales bacterium; assembly: GCA_015654835.1. GTDB lineage: Bacteria > Acidobacteriota > Terriglobia > Terriglobales > Acidobacteriaceae > Telmatobacter. Next base: position 1,919 of record JAATGG010000029.1, on the reverse strand, counting down.
ATGCGACTCGCCTGCCTGCACCGCCAGCGCGAGAGATTTGTCCACGCTTCCGCCAACTGCCTGCACCGTCAGCTCGATAAGGTCATTGCGATATAGAGAATTGCTGCCCAGTTGGTCTGCGCAGGAGAGAAAAAGCTCGACCGCTTTGCGGAAAGTTGGCCCAGAATCAACCGATGCGGCAAACGGAGCCGTACTCGGCTGTGCTTGCCACGCCTGTTTTGTCATCCAAATGTGCGAGTTGTAGGCGCTCTTCAGCAGAAGATCCCATGCCTGCTGCATGGCTGGTGGACATACTCCATAGCGCGCACGGTAATAGGCAGGAATCCAGCTACGGAGATCAATAGCCTCCGCCTGCCAGCCTGCGTCTGTCATCAACTCATATACGACCTCGTTGGTTTCAATTCCCTCCGGGCAGATGCCCCACCCAACAAGATTTCCGTGCGCAGGGTTTGAAAGGACAGAAGCCGGCTCGGTGGCCATCAACATGAGATTGCCTTTGACATTGTTGTTGCCGCCAAAGGTGTGAGCCATGCCATTGATCCACTGTTTGCCGTAGAAGGCCTTCTGCACCCTCCACTGTCCTGGCGCGTAGTTGCCCTGAACAGATGGAGCAAGGTCGTTTGCATAGTCGATAATGAGCATGCGGTCGTTAGGAATACCGCGTAGCAACGCCTCTACCGACTCGTTGTTCCAAAACGCCGAGTCAAACACAAAGAGCCAGCTCTGCATCACCCATGTTCCATTGGGATCACCTGCCTGAATGCCCTCAAAAACAGTGCGGCCAAATCGTTCCAGGTCTTCGAAACGATGCTCTTCGCGCACCGGTACAGCCAGTTCGTTAAATGTGTCTGCAAGATAGTACGAGACCTCGCCATACTCGGCCTTGTACTCCTCTATGAATCTTTTACCGATTGTGCGGTACAGTTCCTGCTCGCTCGGATGCAGAATGAAAGTCCGCGTGCTACGAGGGATGGTCTTGAATTCTTCGGGCAACCACAGCAAGGTAAATGTCTGAGCCTCTGGGTGTAGCCTCTTGAACCCTTGAGGAACAAATCCTGCAAATGCCGGAGCGACCGGCTTCATGCCAAGTGAGCGCATTCGATCGAGAATCCTGCGCTGCAAGACTCTCTTTTCTTCCATGAAGTGCTCTGGCAGTGGTCCATCCAGGTTATTGATATTGCCCATTCGGTGCCAGGGCAAATGGGCGGGGCCAGTTGAGAATTCCGCAATTTCGCTCTCCGACAAGCCAAGAGCCTCCCAGACCCGGTTCCAGATCACCTCCTGGCCTTCCAGCGCAAGCGGCATATTGATGCCATGGAGCGCCATCCAGTCCAGTTCCCGCTCCCATCGCGGCCAATCCCAAAAAGCCATGGTGTAACCGTAGGTACATGGATTGAGATATTGGGTAAATTTGTATGGACAAACAACATGCTGTTTGGGCTTATCGGGCAATCGCGAAGGCAGGTGAATATTTGCCCCACTCCACGTAATCATGGAGTGGCACTCGTTTTTCAGGTAGCTGTACACTCCCCGGCAAAGAGCCACGGCGCTGCTACCAGCGACAGTTACCAAGCCATTGGCGGCGGCGATCTCGTAAACCTCCCTCCCGTCTACGGTGGGTATTTCGCTGAGATGGAATTCGCCAGCACGAGTTCCCAATTGCCTTTGCAGTACCTCACGTGCTGCCTCCGCCGGGGACTTGCCGGCGGATAAAAGATCGGGAGATTGGTTTGCAAAAGCATCCATCCCGGAGGCGGCTTCCGGCACCAGAGCCGCTCCGGCACTAATGCATGCTGCTCCGAGGAACTTGCGTCTTGTCCACATAATCGACTCGTTTCATCTGTGATAATGGAAAACCGTCGCATCCTGAACGCACGGCTGCCAAGCCTTTTCACCGTTGGATTAACGGATTTCACCGT